>VSNE01000236.1 GCA_009774155.1 Lachnospiraceae bacterium | reverse complement strand
GAAAAGGTCTGGGAAAGGATTACCGGGAGGGTCTGCGCAGAGGCATGGCATTATGCCGGGATAACCCGGACCGTAAAGTAAAATTTTGTAAAGGACATTTTTTCGGTTATCTGAAGATTCAGCTGGAACTTTGGAAGAACATTCTGCTGTTAGTGTGTTAAAAGCTTCCCGGACGGCACAAAAGGGGCGGAAGAGAAACAGGTGATAGGTTTTGATTAAGGATAATCAACGGTATTTTAACCGGCTTCATGTGGCGATCGATGCTGCTGTCATATGCTTGTCGTATGTGTTGGCGTATATATTTAAGTTTGTAATATTGCTCGATCCGCCGGGACTTAGCTTTTCCCAGTACTGTGTGGCGCTGCTGTTTATCGTGCCGCTGTTTCTGATTTTGTATCTGGCATTCAATCTGTACACCTCCAAGCGCGTGCAGGGCCGGAGGCTGGAGGGCGGCAATATTATCAAAGCGAATGCGCTCGGCATACTGATCATCATGGCTGCGTTTTTCCTGCTCCGTGAGTACAACGGCTATGCCAGTGATTATGCCAGATCGCTTTTGTTCTATTTTGGCACAATCAATGTGCTGCTGGAAGCATATGTCCGGAATCTGATCCGGATGATTCTGCGGAAAATCCGCAGAAGCGGCTTTAACCTGCGCCATATTATATTTGTAGGCTACAGCAGTGCGGCGGAGGCCTTTATTGACCGTATCTATGCCAATCCTCAGTGGGGCTACAGAGTCAAAGGAATTCTGGATGATAACAAAGAAATAGGATATACCTATAAAGGAGTCTCCATTCTCGGGACAACCGACGAACTGGAAACGATATTGGAAAATAACCGCCTGGACGAAATTGCGTTGACGCTTGGACTCCAGGAATACTATAAATTAAAACGAATTGTGGCTATCTGTGAGAAATCAGGTGTGCATACAAAGTTTGTTCCGGATTATAATGATATTATTCCGACCAGACCTTATACAGAGGATTTGATAGGACTTCCGGTAGTTAATATCCGTCATGTGCCGCTTACAAATACATTTAATATGGTATGTAAACGGGCAATGGATATTGTAGGATCTGTGTTTGCGATCATTATTTTTTCGCCAGTGATGCTGGTTACGGCCGTTTTGGTAAAAACCACCTCCAAAGGGCCGTTGATATATAAACAGGAGCGGGTAGGGCTCCATAACCAGACTTTTCAGATGTATAAGTTTCGTTCCATGGAAGTGCAGTCGGCTAAAAGCGAGAAAAAGGCCTGGACGGTGCGCAATGATCCCCGTGTCACTTATATCGGGAAAATTATCCGCAGGACCAGCATCGACGAGCTTCCTCAGCTCTTCAATATTCTGAAGGGGGACATGAGCCTGGTAGGTCCGCGTCCGGAAAGACCGTTTTTTGTGGAAAAATTCCGGGAGGAGATTCCGCGCTACATGGTGAAGCATCAGGTGCGCCCGGGGCTGACCGGATGGGCTCAGGTAAATGGGTACCGGGGAGATACATCGATCAAAAAACGTATTGAATACGACCTGTACTACATTGAGAACTGGACTATGGGTCTGGATATCAAAATCCTGTTCCTGACGTTCTTCAAGGGCTTTGTAAATAAGAATGCTTATTAGCAGGCGTAGAAAGGATGAATTATGGCAAAAGAAACAATGAAAAAAACAAATTCGAAAAAGGGTTCCTCCGCGAAATCTGCTTCCGCGAAGACTGCCTCTGCGAAGACTGCTTCTTCAGGAAAAAAAGGAAGCAGAAAAAAGAAAGCAAACCAAAAAAAGAAACGAATGATTATTTTCGGCGTAGAGATTTTTGCACTGCTTGCTTTGCTGGTCGGGTTTTATGTAGTAAGACAGCTGGATAAGATTCAGAAGCCTCAGGTGGATCAGAAACAGATTGAGGTGAATGAAGACATTCAGGAGGAAACCGTACAGACCATGTCCGGCTATACGAATATCGCATTGTTTGGTCTGGATACAAGAAAGGCAGGACAGCTCGGTAAAGGAAACCGAAGCGATACGATGATCATTGCAAGCATCAATAATGATACAAAGGAAGTAAAGCTGGTCAGCGTATATCGCGATACTTATCTGGATCTGACAAACGGCAAATTCAACAAGGCAAACGCGGCTTATTCCGCGGGAGGTCCCCAGCAGGCTATTAATATGCTGAACAAAAATCTGGATCTGGATATCCAGTATTATGTGAGCGTGGACTTTGCGGCCCTGACGGAAACCGTTGATTTGCTGGGCGGTATATACATTGATGTAGACGAGGCAGAGATTACGCATCTGAATAACTACACGGTAGAGACGTCACAGGTTACCGGCGTGAATACCAATAAGCTGACTCAGACAGGACTGCAGCTTCTGGACGGCGTACAGGCGACTTCCTACTGTCGTATCCGTTATACAGCCGGGGATGACTTCAAGAGAACCGAGCGGCAGCGTGAAGTAATTATAGAGATTGTCAGCACGGCGAAGAAAGCGGATATCAGCAAGATTAATGAGATTGTCAATACCGTATTCCCTATGATTGCCACAAACTACAGCAATGATGAGCTTCTGGCAATGGCCCCGGAGCTGATGGGCTACGATATTGTAGATACGGTCGGCTTTCCGTTTGACATGGAGACCGATACAATCAGCGGAAAGGGTTCCTGTGTAATTCCGGTGAATATGGAAAATAATGTAAGACAATTACACGAGTATCTGTTTAATAATTACTCTTATACTCCATCCTCGGAGATAAAAGCAATTTCCGAGAAAATTACTGCGGATACCGGATATTAAAGCTGAGAAATGAAAAGCGGGGGAGTGGTTTGTTCCCTCGCTTTATTCCTGCGGGGCTTTTGACTTGCCGCCGGACAGCCTTTGCCGTGTCCGGCGGCATAAGCGTGTTTATTTAGTAGAGGGGTTTTGGTATGTTGACAACAGATGTCCTGATTCCGGTATACCGTCCGGGGAAGCGGCTGTCGGTGCTTCTGAACAGATTAAAAGAGCAGAGCTATCCGATACATAAGATAATTCTGATGAATACAGAAAAGCAGTATTTTCCCAAAGGACTGGACGGAAAATATGAGAATATGGAGGTTCATCATCTGACAAAAGCGGAATTTGACCATGGCGGTACGAGAGATCGGGGGATTCGTCTGTCAGATGCGGATGTGGTTGTCTGTATGACCCAGGATGCGCTGCCTGCGGACAGATTTTTGATTGAGAACCTTCTGAAGCCCTTTTCCGATTCCGGAGTATGGGCTGCCTATGCCAGACAGCTTCCGGCAGAGGACTGCCGGGAAGTGGAAAGGTATACGAGAGGCTTTAATTATCCGGAGGAGAGCCGTGTAAAGGGGAAGGAGGATTTACCGGAGCTGGGGATTAAAACCTTTTTTTGTTCCAATGTATGCGCGGCATGGAGACGCGATAAATACCTGGCTTTGGGAGGGTTTGTTAAAAAAACTATTTTTAATGAGGATATGATATTGGCCGGCAGTCTGATTCAGCAGGGCGGGCAGATCGCGTATTGTGCGGATGCAAAGGTCATTCATTCCCATAACTACAGTGCCCTGCAGCAGTTTCACCGGAACTTTGATCTTGCAGTATCCCAGACTATGCACCCGGAGATTTTCGCAGAGATCCGGTCAGAGTCCGAAGGAATCCGTCTGGTTAAGAAAAGCGCGCGGCACTGCCTGCAGATTGGAAAGCCATGGCTGATTTTTCAGGTGATAACGCAAAGCGCGGGAAAATTTTTGGGATACAGGCTGGGGCGGCGGTACCGGAGCCTGCCCCGGAATATTCTGCTGTGGTGTACAATGAATCAGTCATTCTGGCAGGGGGAGGAATCATGATAAAAGAGATAAAAAAAGCGGCGGCTCTGGGGGTTTGCCTGTTCTGTCTCTGCGGCTGCGGAAAAAGCAAAGAAATTGTGGAGCGGCAGATGAGCCTGAGAAGTCAGGGCATGGAGCAGGCCCGGGCCGGAGACTATGAGGCGGCGGTTGCTTCTTATGATAAGGCGCTGGAGCTTGCCGATATGCGCGTGGGCGCCCTGGAGATGGATATTGCGGCGTATAAGGCATCGGCTCTCTATTGGGGAGAGAAGCCTGAGGAAGCTATAAAAACCTTCAGCACGATTCTGGATCTGAAAAAAAGTGCGGAGATTTATCTGGCGCGGGGGCTTTTATACCGGGAAACCGGAAATTCGGAAGCGGCAAAAACAGATTTTTCGGCAGCGATGGAGCTGACTCCGGAGAAGGATAAAGTGATGCGCGGCAGGCTTTCTTATTACATGGAGGATTATTCAAAGGCAAAGGAGTATTTTGAGAGCGCCTATGAGGCAGGAAGCAAGGAGGCGCTGTACTGGCAGGCGGAGCTGTACTGGCAGATGAAGAATGAAGATTATGCCATAACCTTGTATCAAAGCTATCTGCAGGAGGAGCCTGAGCATCAGTCCGCTTATGAAAAGGTAGCCTCTTATCAGATTGGGCAGGGAAATTATGAGGAAGCCCTCGCCACGCTGGAGGCGGGGATTGCGCTCGGAGACAAGGGGAATCTTCAAAAGCTGCTTGCGGATGAAATCGCAGTCTATGAATATAAGGGAGATTTTGCGACGGCAAGGTCGAAGATGGAGAGCTATCTGAAAAGCTATCCGGATGATGAAAAGGCGGCAAGAGAGTATGAGTTTCTGCGGTCACGATAAGCAGGCAGGCGGTGGGCGAAGATATTTTTTGCATTCATACCCGGCACATATATAA
>VSNE01000235.1 GCA_009774155.1 Lachnospiraceae bacterium | reverse complement strand
GGTCAGCCTTGCCGGTATTTCCCACCCCAGAATCTATGAACTGCCGCCTTCCGAGGGCCGGGAGGCTCTGGAACGTGCACAGGATATTCCGGTCTATATGTATCCGGCATGTGTCCGTCAGCTATCCGTTGATACCGGACAGTGGGGAAGAATACCGGTTTATCTGGTTATCCCGCCGGACTGCAGGAGACTGACAGACATCATATTTTACATTCACGGGGCAGGATGGGTATTCGGAAGCTTCCATACCCATGAAAAGCTGGTCCGGGAGCTGGCGTACCGAACAGGATGTCTTCTGGTGTTTCCGGAATATACAAGATCGCCGGAAGCACATTATCCGGCTGCTATGGAGCAATGCTATTGTGTATTATGCCGGCTTCCGGAGATAATAGGAGAGTTTGGATACCGGATGAGGCCGGAGACTCTGACGGTTGCAGGAGACAGCGTGGGAGGGAATCTGGTTATAGCTATGACACTGCTTTCCAAATACCGCAGAGGTCCGAAGCTTCATAAGCAGCTCTTATATTATCCGGTGGCAAATGCCTGCTTTGACACGCCGTCCTATGATATTTTTTCGGAGGGCTACTATCTTTACAGAGATGGAATGATCTGGTTTTGGGATCAATATACCAAATCAGAGGAATACCGGAACCATATTACCGCATCGCCGCTTCGGGCCGGACGGGAATGCCTGGAAGGACTGCCGGAAGCTATGATTATAAACGGGGAGGCGGATGTGCTTCGGGATGAAGGAGAAGCTTATGCACAGAAGCTTCGCAGCGCCGGAGTGCCTGTGACGGCTATTCGGTTTCAGGCAATGATACATGATTTTGTTATGCTTCATTCGCTGGATCAGACGAAGGCATGCCGTGCTGCTATGGACGTATCTACAGAGTGGATAAAAAGGGATTTGCCGCATTGCAGACAGCGGCCAAAGGGAGGGGCATCATTATAGAAACAGGAAAATAGTACTTGCATACTGCATACCGTTATGATAAAATAAACATATCTGAAATCTGACTGAAAGCCAATCGGTTTTCGGTTTTCCCAATAATCAGAAAACAATTTGATACAGCTATATTATAAATTCTGCTGTTCCTGCAAAAGCATTCGGAGTCATATAAGAAAGATGCGTACAAAATCTGCTTCGTCGGTTTGCAGAGGAATTATGGATGGAACGACAGAACAGAACTTTTCTAAATCAGAACGGATATTAGATAGGAATACGGATGAAAAGTATAGGTAAATGGCTGAAAATGCAATGGATATCTAAAAAGTTCCGTATGCTGATGCTTGGCATGCTGTCTGCAACAGCCATGCTGGGAGCCGAATTTTATATTTTTGAATACGGAATTTTAAAAGCGCTTCGATATTTGATTCTTTTATGGTGTCTGACAGCGGCGGCCTGGATTGATTACAGAAGCAGAAGAATACCCAATATGCTGCTTTTGATTCTGCTGTTTTCAAGAGCGGCAGTTCTGGCAGGGGAATGCTTATGCTGCAGGGAATGCGCTGCAGAGCTTCTGTTTTCCTCAGGCATGGGCTTTCTGACAGGAGGAGGCATATTTCTTTTGTATTATCTGTCTGCCAGAGGAGGAGTAGGAGCCGGGGATGTAAAGCTGTTTGCCGTACTTGGATATTATTTCGGCGCCGGATATATTCTGACCGCTGTATTTTTAACGGTTTTGACGGCTGCTCTTTACAGTGTGGCCGCGTTGCTTATGAAAAAAACAACTCTAAAACAAGAGCTGCCGTTCGCGCCGTTTGCATTGGCGGGGACGGTGCTTACCATAATGCTGGGAGTGTAGGGTGGTTATGAAAAAGAATTACTTATTAGCCTGGGGTACGGATGCAGGGACCGGAAAAAGGATAAATCAGGATTCTCTGCTGGTTAAGCAGGCTGTCTGCAAGGATACGCGGATTGTTTTGGCAGTGCTCTGCGACGGTATGGGAGGACTGAAAAAAGGAGAGGTGGCCAGCGCTTCCCTCGTCAGGGCCTTTTCGGAATGGTTTGAAGCGGAACTTCCCGCCATTGCGGTTTTTGAATCGCCGGAGGAGGAAATTCTGCGCTCCTGGGATACTCTTATTATGACCATGAACGCGAAAATTCTGGAATATGGAAGGAAAAAGGGCATTCGGCTTGGTACGACGATGACAGCAATGCTGTTTATGGGAGAGGAATATTACCTGGTTCATGTAGGAGACAGCCGCGCTTATAAGCTGACCGATCGGCTTTATCAGCTGACAAAGGATCAGACTCTGGTTCAGAGGGAGGTGGATCAGGGGCTTCTGACAAAAGAACAGGCGGCAGAGGATTCCCGAAGAGGCGTGCTGCTTCAATGCGTAGGGGGCTCAGAAAAGGTGGAGCCGATGTATGACAAAGGGAGGATTGGCAGAAATTCGGTATATGTGCTTTGCTGCGACGGCTTCCGGCATGTGATTACCGGACAGGAGATATATCAGGCGCTGAATCCGTCCTCCCTTACGGATGAATCCGTGATGGAAGAGCGCTGTGCGGGGCTGATTACATTAAATAAGGAACGGGGGGAACAGGATAATATTTCGGTGATAGTGATACATACATAACAGGGAGAGGAAAGGATGCTGGAGATTGGTTCGATTATTGACGGAAAATATAAGATCCTGAATATTATCGGAAGGGGCGGAATGAGCGTAGTCTATCTTGCGATGAATGAAAAGGTTAATAAACAATGGGCCATTAAAGAGGTCATTAAAAATGATTACAGGGATCTTAATGCAGATAAAAAAGAGATAGAGATGATGAAGAGGCTGAAGCATGCTCATCTGCCAAGTGTTGTGGACGTGATTGAAGGAGAAAATTCGCTTTTGATTGTCATGGATTATATTGAGGGACGTTCTCTGGACAGCCTGCTTTCGGAAGGGGGAGCGCAGCCGCAGGATGTGGTGATAGAGTGGGCGCAGCAGCTATGCGATGTATTGTTCTACCTGCATTCCCGGATTCCGCCTGTTATCTATCGGGACATGAAGCCGGCCAATGTCATGCTGCGCCCGGACGGAAACCTTATGCTGATTGATTTTGGAGCCGCCAGGGAATACAAGCCTCAAAACATGAAGGACACTATTTTGCTGGGAACCCGCGGATATGCGGCTCCGGAACAGTACAGGGAAGACGGGCAGAGCGATGCCCGCACAGATATTTTCTGTCTTGGCGTTATGCTGTTCCAGCTTCTTACAGGGGAGAGCCCCTATGAGCTGAGGCCGATCTGTGATGTGAATCCAGGACTGTCCTCCGGGCTGGAGGCAATTATTACAAAATGCACGCAGGTAAAAAAGGAGGAGAGATATCAATCCTGTGCAGAGCTTATGTATGCGCTGGAACATTACTGGACGGCCGATCAGAAATACAGAAAGCGGCAGAAGGTAAAGCTTATAAAATTTCTGGTTCCGTCGGCTGTGGCGGTATTGTTCGGGTTAGGAGCTATTGTATGCAAAATGCTGGAGTCTCAGATCCGCAGGAGCAATTATGATGCTTATCTCCTGGCGGCCAGGAACTCCGCAGTAAAGGAAGAAGAAATAGACAATTACCGGAAAGCTGTAAATCTGAATCCGTCCAGGGAGGATGCCTATCTGGAGCTTTTGGAAAATGCTTATCTGGATGATAATCTGCTGACTGCAGGAGAGAGCGAGCAGCTCAGAGCCGTGCTGATTGATTACGGGAATAAAAAGCAGACAAATGAAAGGGAGTTTCAGAAAAATAAAGAGGGTTACGATCGGTTTGCTTATGAGGCGGGAATTGCATATTTTTATAAATTTGAGGATAAAAGCAATAAAAAGAACGCAAAGGGATATTTTGAGACTGCATCCCGGTCAGAATATCTGGAGGAAAGCCAGGTGGAGCGGGCTAAAAAGCTTTATAAAATATCCGATTACTATGCAGGTGTGGGAATGGTAGATGATGCGGGGGACGCTTCGGTTACTTACGAGGATTATTGGGAGGATCTGGTTTTGCTGTCAGAGGGAAATCTGGTGGAAGCAGATAACGAGCGCACAGCATTGGTGATGTATAAAGAACTGGTGAGCCAGATTGTGTCAAGAACAACGGAATTCAGAAATGCAGGTGTAAAAGAGGAGGAGATGCAGAGGCAGATTGAGAATGTGAGGCAGCATTTGGGCACAGATTTTTCAAATCTGAATGATGCGAATAAGGCGCTGATCGAAGAGGAGATACAGAAGCTTTTGCAGGACACGGAGAAAGCGAAGAAAATGGTATATTCCGCATACAGACAGGTGGATCAGGAGGAAAAGTAGATGGAAAATATAGCAGGAAAAATCGAATGGTATCATAATCTGTATCTGGCATGTCTGTCCGGAGCGGCGGTTTTTCTGGCGCTTTCCGTTATTCTGTTTATCCGTCTGGATATCAGGGGCGTGATAGGATTTTTCACAGGACGTCAGGCAGAACGAGGAATCAGGGAACTGGAGCAAAACGGCGGAAAGAACAAGGAGTCCAGGAAACATATCAAGCCGGAGCTTCCTAAAAAGTACATAATAGAAAAATCAGGAGAGCCTCAGAGAAGAAAAATAAAGAATTTTTCGGAGGCTGAGGCGACAAAAAGGCTGTCGGAGGAAGCAGAGGGCAGTAAATGGACGGTTCCTCTGTATCAGGAAATGCCGGATTTCTGCGTAGAGAGAGAAATTTTGCTGGTTCATACAGATGAAACTATAATAATCTCTCGGAATCCTGAGTGATTATAGCCAGATATCACTGGCAGCGGACATTGAAAAGTAAATACTA
>VSNE01000234.1 GCA_009774155.1 Lachnospiraceae bacterium | reverse complement strand
GTTGAAAGCCGGTTCCAATGATTTATGCGTTCATGCTATAACCTCTTTATTTATTTTGATATTCAAAATATTTCGAGTAAAGTATATACGGGAAGGGAATCTTTGTCAAGTGTCTTTCCACTTGATTTTCCGTACAGAAGCGGCAGTTACATAATTTTTTCCGTCTGTATCCGGGCCTGAGCCCTATAAAAAACCAGCAGAGGGCGGTAATTAACTGCTCTCTGCCGGTTCAGCTCTTTAATTCAGATATTTCAGCGGGTTCACCTGCGAGCCGTTAATCAATATCTCAAAGTGCAGATGCGGTCCGGTGCTCCTTCCGGTATTGCCGCTCAATGCAATTTTCTGATTTTGATCTACTTTCTGCCCGGCAGATACAAGAATTTTACTCAGATGCCCGTAACGGGTCTGCCTTCCGTCCGGATGACGCAGCAGCACGCAGTATCCGTAGCCGCTTGCCCATCCTGCGCTCACAACAGTTCCTCCGCAGGAGGCTCGGACGGCTGTCCCGGTCGGCACTGCCCAGTCGATGCCCTTGTGCATGCGGCCCCAGCGCCACTTGAATGTGGAAGTCAGCGTGCCGCCGGTAATCGGCTTGATATAAGTCGGCGGTGTCTGGGTCCCCTTTTCAATAATCTCCGGAACCGGCTCTGCTATCACATTTTCCGCTATCATTTCACGACCAGTCTCTGTACTGTTCTTGGAGGTCGTCAAAACCGTCACCTCATGATGTCCCGCTACAGCCTCCTGACGCACTACCTTTTCCGTCGTATACCAGCTGTCATTTTCTATGTACTGCGTTTCCGCATAATAATCTTCCTCATAGGTAGACTGCGCCGTGGAAAGAATAGACAGCTCCGGCTCAGGCACGCTGATAACAATCTCGTCCCCGATATGCAGCATGGCATCCCTGGTCAGCCCCGGATTCAGAGTCAGCACCTCGTCTACAAGATAACCCCGGCTGTTGGCAATGACAGACAGCGTATCTCCCGCCTGCACCTCATAGGTCTGGTTCTTCTCCTTCTCCTTGGTCACCAGATCCACGGCTTCTGATAATTCTGTCAGATGCTCCGCATCAATATAGGCTTCGGCAATCTCCACCTTCTCAAAAAAGTCCAGCTTCTTTAATCCGTCCCCTTCCGGAATCTCTCCCTTAGGAGACACCTGAATGGTAAATGCATTCAGCTCCCGGCTGGTATCCGAGATGACCTCAACCTGAAACAAACCATCCGGATCATATGGCTTCATGGCCTCGGTCAAAAGCGCCTTTACCTCATCCATAGAAGCCAGATTCACTGTAAATTCATTCACCTTCACCAAATAATACTTCTGCTTTGCAGTCTTCACCTTTTCCTGAAGCAGATCATAGATAACGGTCTGAAGCTCCTCCTGCTCCAGAGTAGAACCAATCAGTTTTTCCGCCTGTCGGAAATCACAATCCACATTTGCAAGTACAAGCCTTTGTGTCTCCCGGGCAATCATAGCGCGGGCGTCTAGAAATGCCTTGTCCACAATCACCGGATCTGACACCGCGCCGATCACCTCCCCGTCCAGCAGAACCTCGCAGTAGGTTGTCTCCATCCCAAATGTACTTCCCAGAATCGGAACATAGCACAGCAGGACAGTACAGCAGAACATAGCCGATAGGGCATATTTTAATTTAAATTTTTTCCCGAATAAACTCTTCTTACGCATATAGTTTGTTAAAATCCTTACTTTTTCTTATTGTGAGATTTCTTTGCCGGCCTGCGCACAGAAAACCCAAAGCTTCCGGCCTTTTTTCCCAATTCATAATACCCTCCATGAGAATAGGCGATCAGCCCGGCCCGGCTTAAATCAAATTTTCCATTTTCATCCAAATAGCGTTCGTCTGCCGCAACGTTCGTCACCCGGGCCAAAAACAGGTCATGGCTGCCGAGAGACTTTACTTCCGTTACCAGACATTCAATATTGACAGGGCTTTCTGCAATCCCCGGCGCCTTCACAGTACGGGACGCCAGCTCTGTCAGCCCCATTTCTTTGTATTTATCGGTATCACGGCCCGAACGCACGCCGCAGTAATCTGCCGCACGCACCAGATCCTTTGTCACAAGATTGATCACAAACTCTCCTGTTTCTTTCAGAATGGCATAAGAATACCTTTCCTTTCTCACAGAGACAGATACCATTGCCGGAGAAGAACAAACGGTTCCCGCCCATGCAATCGTAATAATATTGGGTCTTTCCCCCGGACGCTGACAGCTTACCATTACCGCAGGCACCGGATACAGCATATTCCCCGGTTTCCAATTTTGCTTTGCCATTTCTCCCTCCAAAACAAAAGCTCTTCTTATTTTACTGACATTCGCAAAATTTTACAAGACATAATTCAAATTAAACATTGAAGAAGCGCTCCTTTCATATTATACTAGAGTTGAATTTATTCTTTATTCTATTTTAAGAAAGGACGTGGAAAAACCTATGAACTACCCACTATCGCTCCGAAAGCTTTCCTATTTTCTTTTAGGACTCTGTATGTCGGTACTGCTGTTTGGCAGCCGGACAACCGAGGCGCTGGCAGCGGAAACCTCTGTTGTGGAAGGCGACTCCAGCGGAATTATCCAGGCCGGCGGACTTCTGAAGGAAAAGAAGCCCGACACGCTCAGAAAGTTTCAGGCTGTGGACCCAACGGGAGCCGAAAAGACAATTGAAAACGGCCTGAAAAATTTTAAGTCTTCCATTGATATCAGTGCCTACCATTTTGAGCGCTATGAATTTCAGGAATTTTTTCAGGAATTTGTAAACCGCCATCCTGAATTTTTCTATATTTCAAACCGTTACAGCATCAGTCTTTCCGGAAATTATGTGAATGCATTATTTGTTTATTATGTGAATCCCAGCACCGGACAGGAGACTACCAATACCAGCGAGCTTAAAAAAGCGGTTAATACTTATGAAAAAACAGTGAACGAGATCCTTTCCTATGTGGATTCTTCCTGGTCTCCTCTGGAAAAGGCTCTGTATCTTAACGATTACCTTACCATAAACTGCAGATATGACCTTACCTATAAAAACTATGATGCCTATGACGCTCTTGTTTCCAAAACCGCCGTATGCCAGGGCTATACTCTCGCATACATGGATTTGATGAAACGGCTGGGCATTCCCTGCGAGGCCGTAAGCAGCAATTCCATGAATCATATATGGAATCTCGTTAAGATCAACGGCTCCTGGTATCATGTGGATACTACATGGAACGACCCGACTCCGGACTACTGCGGTTATACCGGACATATCTTTTTGCTGAAGAGCACCTCCTGGTTCCTTACCCAGGGAGAGCATAACGCGTCGGATTACGTATATTCCGGCTCCTTAAGCGCTTCTGACGCCAGCAACAGCAGCTATGACAATTACTTCTGGAATTCCGTATGTTCCCCGTTCGGGTATTATAACGGACACTGGTATGCGAATATAAACAACTCCCTGAAGGAGTTTACCGGAAGCAGTACCGGTCTGAAGGAAAACCGGACGCTCATGACTCTTGATAACGCAGGATATCCCTACGGCAACGGCAGCGTATTTGCCAATATGTTTTATTACTCAACTCCGATCAGCATTCAGGCTGTAAACCTTACAACCGGGCAGAAGGTCTCTCCTGCTCCGTACACCCTGACAGCCGCAGAGCAGGCAAACGGCAAGATCTATGGATTTTTTATCGGAAAGGACGGCACTCTGGAATACAGGGTGGCACAAAGCCCCAGCGATTCCGGAACTCATAAGAAAATTTCCATCCACTCTCATAAGTTTGGAAGCTGGACAGTCCAGAAGGCAAGCACCTGTACAGAAACCGGGCAGCGCAGCCGCTCCTGCACCATATGCGGTTATAGTGAGAAGCAGAATACCCCGGCAACCGGCCATGTACATACTAAGACTACGACCAAGCCTGCAACCTTCCTGAAGAAAGGCTCCACCAAGACCGTATGCAAGGACTGCGGAAAGACTGTGAAAACCAAGACTCTCGCCAAAGTAAAATGTAAAAAGGGCCAGACCTACACAGTCGGAAACTACAAATATAAGATTGTATCCGCTAAAATCAACGGCAAAGGAACCGTGGCATTTGCAGGACTTTCAAAAAATGTAAGTAAAGTAAATATCAAGGATACCGAAACCATTTTAGGCGTAAAATTCAAGGTTGTTCAGATTGCCAATAAGGCTCTTAAGAACAAATCCTCTGTCACCTCCGTCACTGTCGGGAAAAATGTCCACACAATCGGAACAGAGGCATTTTACGGAACCAAGAAGCTGAAGACGATCACAATTAAGTCTACAAAGCTTAAAAAGGTCGGCTCCAATGCATTCAAGAATATTAATCCGAAAGCAAAAATCAAGGTTCCGAAGGCGAAGCTTAAAAGCTATAAGGCTCTGCTGAAAGGAAAAGGCCAGAAAAAAACAGTAAAAATCTATTAAACACATCAAAGGGGACTGTTAAAGTCCCCTTTGTTATGCCACATAATCTTTTAAAATACTTTCCAGTGCGGAACCGCTGCTCGTATGACAGCGCACCACGTCAATATTTTTCTTCTTAGCCTCTTCCACCGCGGTTTTTACCATTTTATGGGAAACGGTATTGGTGAACAGAATAAAAAGATCCGGCGAACCCATCTGTTTGTCCATACTGGCAGACATCTGGGTAAATACCTTTGCCTTACATTTATAGCTTCTGCAGATTTTCATGTACTGACATACCATCCGGTCATGTCCGCCTACAATAACAACACTCATGGACGGCACCTCCTTGTTT
>VSNE01000233.1 GCA_009774155.1 Lachnospiraceae bacterium | reverse complement strand
ATGGAGGACAGACAAATGCTCTTTTTGCCAAAGGGCTTCCTAAAATGTAATCTATGGCCTGGGCCAGCTCAATATCAAAACCTGGAATCTCTTTCATTTGTGCGGTTCCGCTCCTTAATTAATGTGTCTGCAAAATCCTATCCCGGCAGGTGTAATTCCTCTTCGCCCGGCGCGGTATGATCTCTTGCTTCATTATAACAGATGTGTTGTTTTTCCACAATCTTCCCGGGGGCCCGTGTACTTTTTACCGGCTTTTATTTTGATCCAAGCATAAATATATGGTCTGTTTTTACAAAAAATGCCTTCTGAATCTTGCAAAATCCGAAATAAGTGCTATAATAAAGGATAAGTAAATAATAGCGAAGTAGAATCTTACGCGTTAAGTGTCCGTGGATGGGGAGTTGTCACGGGACGAAAAGCCCGAAAGGCTTACGGTGTCTGATTCGCACCCGTTGCTACATATGAGTACATCTCAGATGTGGTGCCTGAAAGATATTATTTATGTTTTGTCACTTATCATTTCAGTAGAGGATACGTCCTCTCATCCTGCATTTCATCTATGGAGGTGTATTTTTTATGCAGATTTCAAAAGAAGCACTGGATTTTAAAGGCCAGCTTGCGAACCTGCGCAAAGTACAGAATCTGTGTCTGTGCGGATTTTTCATTGCGCTGTATGTTGTATTATCCTTTTGTAACATTGCCATTTCCAATACACTGGAAATCCGTATCGGCTTTCTTGCGTTTATCGCCGGAGGCATGGCCGGAGGGCCGGTCATGGGCTTTGCAGTCGGATTCTTAGGCGATATGCTGAACTGCCTGGTACGGGGATTCGCTTATTTTCCGGGATTCTCCTTCAGCTATGCGCTGGTAGGCTTCCTGTGCGGACTGATTCTCTATAAGGCAAGGATGAACAAAATCCGTGCCGTCGGCTGTGCATTGATCGAATATCTGGTCAGCATCACCCTGACCTCCACCTGGCTGTATCTTATGTACGGAACTCCTGTTCAGGTTCTGTTTACAAGCAGGCTGATTAAATGTACACTGAATTTCTTTGTCAATATTGTTATTATCTATGTATTTCTGGAAGCATTCCAGAGAATTATGCACACAGCGATGCCTGCTCAAAGATAATTCTAAGCTGATAAAAACTCCCGCAAGCAAGAGGATGCCGCTCAATCACTCCTTCGGATGATTTTGCGGCATCCTTTTTATCCTGTTTTTCATGTCTGATCTTACATTTTCTCAATATGCCGTTTGCTTTGTAGTAACAATGCATTTTCATTTTCTTCTCTTGAAATCACCTGGCGGAAAACCTTCGGCATTCATAGTTTCTCCTTCAGAAAGGACTTCTGCGCTCCCTGTATTAAACGATCGTCCGGCTTTAACACGCCAAGCAGCAGCGGAGAAGCCTTGTCATGGTATTTATAATTTTCAAATGCTTTCTGCGGGTTTTTGTTGGCGTAGCAATACTTGCAGCCGTTCATGCAGGTATCATAAGCTCCTATGTCCCGGCTTTCGATACAGTGGCAGCCCTGTCTTGCTCCTTTATGCTTTAAGTCCTTAAATAGGATACCGTTGGCGTTTCCCAAAATATCAAGCGTCATGCAGCCGGAGGAATGGATGCCGTAACGGGTAAAATCGCCGTTTTTCCCGCAGGTTTGAATAAGAATGCCGTATTTTTCAGCAATGGAGCCTAATCCCTGAGCCAGCGCGTCCATATCCTGTTCGGATAAGGGAATAAGCTCCGGCATATTTGTTTCCAGTTTTTTATACATTTCCACAAAGCTGAAAATACAGCGGTCAATATAAGGGGAAAGCACTTTCGCCATGCGTTCAAAGGTCTCTAAGTGCCTCTGTATAGTATATTCTTTTGTCAGCAGAACAGGGTCATATCTCCATGCAATACGCTCTTTTCCCACCAGCGACCACAATTTTATCAGGGTTTCCATGCTTTCCTCTATATCTGGCACGCCTGGCTCAATATCCTTTCCGTAGGCGGTAATCGTATAATGGAAATAGGTATTGAAACGGTCTGTGATCTCATGCAGGCGCGGCAATATGGGCTTGTAGTTCTTAGAGCAGAAAACAACGCAGTCTACCTTGTCCGGAGTCAGCTCATAGCGTGTCACTTTGTTTCGGAACAGCGGATTGCGTGAAAGTACATAGCCCTCTGAAAAACGGTTCAAGAGCCATTCCGTATAATATTGGACGCTGTCTGTCCGTCCGCCGGTGTTGATAATCATTTTTATAATCCACCTTTATGCGAAAGGCGCCGATGGGGGCAGGAAACCCGTCCCAGACCTTCGCTGTCTTAAATTTCCTGATATAGCTTTCCTAATTCTTCTACGCCTTTTCTTCCTCGATACATATAATATCCCCTTCCCGCAGCGCCTGCTGAAACATTCCGGAAGCCCCGTTCACACTGAGCTTAATCTCTCCTTTGGGCTGCTTCAGATCCACGCCGGAATATTCGATCATATCCATCAGGTAATAAGGCTCTCCGCTCTCCTTGCGGGGCAGGCGGAGAGGAAAATCGTTTAAATAAAAAAGAATACTTTTTTCTGCAGGAGCTGCCTTTGCCTCCGGCTCCGGGGCAGGCGGTTCCTTTACCGGCTCCGTCTCTTCCGCCGCTGCTTCCTCTGCCAAAGCTTCTGTTTTTGCAGGAGTTATTTCCCCGGCTTCCGGTTCCTCCTCTGCCGCAGAAACCGGCTCCGCAGGATCTGCCTCCCGCGCAGAAATCTCTTCCCCTGTCTCCTCCGGCACAGAAGTCCCGTCCTCCTTTAAAGGCTTTTTCTCCGGAAGCTTCATTAAAATAATATCTCCGTTTTTCAGAGGCGTTTTCAAAGATACATGCGCTCCGTTCAATGTAATGTCCAGACAGGACAAAGCGCCCTCAATATCTCCCAAGCATGCCTTTGCAGAAACACCCGAAACAGCAGGAACAAAATCAATACAGTCCCCGGCGTGGATAACATCCGAAAGCTTTCCCTCTTTTTTATTGATAAAAAGAGAAGCCGGCTGGGCTGCCGTACCATAAAACACCTTTCGCTTTCCATTCACCATTACGGTCAGGCTGAGACCTGAACGCCCCAAAATATCCTGGAAGCTGTATCCGTTCATCATCAGAAGGTTTAAAGCCGTAAAGCTGCCGCTTCGGAACAGCTTTGCCGGATTATCGTTTAAGATTACCCGGAAGCTGTCATTGATCAGATTCAGTCCCGAAGAAATGGTGATTCCCAGAGGAGTGGCGTATTCCGGGTTGTTTAAGTCATATTCCTCAGAAAATGCGCTTGCCTTGAAATTATTTCCCGCAATGGCCACACGGTTTGTATCCATCTGAAGAACCTCCGTAATCTTATCCTTCAGACCCACCAGCTTGCTGCCGCCGCCGGCCAGGAACAGAGCCGACGGCGGGCCTCCGTTAACCTCCAGGATCTTATCTGCAATTTCTTTGCACAAAAGATCCGACGTGCTCTGGATGCACCGGAAAACCTCCTCCCGGGAGATCTCCCTTTCAAAGCCCAGAATATCCGTAAAAGTAATTTTTTCTTCCTGCTCTGCCTGCGCCTTCATAGCCTCCGCAGTTGCGAAATCCACCAGATACTCCTTCATAATCGTCTCCGTGATCTCATCTCCCGCCACTGTGGCCATCGTATAGCCTGTCACACTTCCGTCCGTACAGGCGGCAATATCTGAGGTTCCGGCGCCGATATCCACCATAACCAGGTTTAAAAGTCTCAGGTTTTCAGGAATGGCAGCATTGATGGCCGCAATCGGCTCCAGGGTAATGCTGGCTACCTCCAGACCTATTTTATGCATGGTCGTATACAGGCTTTCCACCACTTCGCTTGGAAGGAACGTAGCGATCAAATCTACCTTAAGCTGCTGTCCCCGATGATCCTTCAGGCTGGATATCATATACTGATCCAGATAATACTGGCATACCGTATATCCCACCAGGTAAAAGCGGCGCGCAACACCCTCGGCGGCATTTTCAGCGTCAAAGGCTTCCTCTGCTTTACTGATGGCGCCGGCCTCCAGACGGCTGATGATCTCGTCATCAATCAACTGCGTACCGGGCAGCTCCAGTTCAAAATCCGCACGCTTGGTTCTCAGGGCACGTCCTGCTGCGGCGACACAGACATGGCTCAGCTCGCATTGAACCTTGCTTTCCAGCCGTTTTTTTACCTTTTCAGCCAGCGCCGCCACCTTTTCTATATCTTCAATTTGTCCGTCTATCATTGCCCGCTCCGAATGTTCTTCTTTCTCGATGGCAATAATTTTTACCTTATCCTCTTCTATAATACCTACCATTCCGATAAGGCTTCTCGTTCCGATGTCCAGGGCAAATACCATATGATCTGCCTGCATCTGCGCCTTTTTGACTCGTCCTTTAGCCATGCTCACCCTCCTGCGTAATCTGAGCGTTCCGTTTCCTGACTGCACTCACGATTTTATCGTCATTCAGGTATTATTATATTAAAATTACAATCCAATGTAAATCTTTTTCTTATGGAAAGCTTATATTTCTGCCGCATCTATGTCAGGCGTTTCGTCTTCTGTCCAGCTGCGGCCGGAAAGCTTTTCAGACGGTCTTATTCAGAAATAACCGCCTCATATTTTCCAGTAAATATAGGGTGAAGTTGTGTCCCAAAACACTTTTTGAAATCATTTAATCCTTTATATTTACCTCTTCTTAAATGGACATATGCCCCCGCCCGTTTCATTCCAGAAGTGTTTGGCGGCTTGAGCATATTGTTGTTTGATTTTTAAGATGGG
>VSNE01000232.1 GCA_009774155.1 Lachnospiraceae bacterium | reverse complement strand
TGTTATGTCTGTATCCATTCTGTTAGCCGTTCTGATTACAGTCAATATGTCAATCGGCAGCGTCCATTCCACGAATACGATTCTTCTGGATAATATGCAGATTACTGCCCGCATTGCTTCTCAAAATATCAGTTCCAATCTTCATCTTCTTACTGAACGAATGTTTAATCTTTCTATGAATGATACTTTTCTGGACCCTGCCGTAGCTGTTTCAGAAAAAGAAACCTATATGGATGAGATGGAACAGCTCATCGAATTTGTATGGCTGGCTGCTTATGACACTTCCGGCTCTAAATTATACGGCGACGCTTCCGCGCCTGACTCCATTGCAGATACTAAATATTTTTCTTACATATCCCAGACAGGAAGCATTGTTATAGGGGAACCCTATCAGGAGAATAATGTTCTTCAGCTCTGTGTGGGAATTCCGCTGAAAAGCGGAGATGAAACAACCGCTTATCTGGTCGGAAGCTACAAATACGACCTGTTAAACGACGTGCTCAGTCTGCTCATACTCGGCAATACCGGCAGCGCCTGTATTGTAAATGAAAGCGGCGTGATCATCGGGGATCGCAATTACCAGAATATCATTAAACAGCAAAATATATATGACCTGTATCCTTCCTCTGAAAATGCGGAAATATTTAATAAAGCACTTTCCTTCCAGACCGGCTCGGCATTGCTTCGCCTGCAGCATGTTCCTTATTATGTGGGCTACGCGCCGATTCCCGGAACCAACTGGACCCTGCTTGTAAATGTGCCTCAGCGGGAATATATGGATTCCATGATTATTTCTTTGATAGTCACTATCCTTTTAACTATACTGCTGCTTCTTTTGGCCGCCTCTGTAATTACCCCTCTTGCCCGGAAGATTTCAGGCTCCCTTGAGACTGCGGCCAAACGGCTTCAGGCGCTTTCAGACGGTAATCTGACAGAAGAAGTCATCCAGTCAGACAGTAATGATGAAACCAGTATCCTGACTCTGGCCCTTGCTAAAATGGTTGCCAGCTTAAACAGCTACATACAAAATATTCAAAGCTGCCTCGGTTCTCTGGCTGACGGCGACTATACGATAGAAATTCCCGATACCTTCCACGGGGACTTTTCTTCCATATATGATTCTCTTTGTCATATTACAGACTCGCTGAATCAGACTATGATACGGATGAACCAGTCCTCTGTGGACGTAAACCGTAATTCCAACGGTGTATCAAGCCACGCAAAGCAGCTATATGACGGCTCCTTAAACCAGTCTGCCCTTCTGGAGCAGCTTGTGGAAAGCATTGCCGCCATCACTTCCTCCATCGAACGGAATAAAGATAATGCGCGTCAGATTGAAGCCTGCTCTGAAAATGCCGGCGAAAAGACATCTCTTGGCGCCGGATATATGCGGGATATGCTGGATACTATGAACCAGGTGCACTCTGCCGTTCAGGAAATCTCCAAGATCAGCAAGATGATCGAAGATATTTCCGATCAGACCAACCTCCTTTCTCTGAATGCTTCCATTGAAGCCGCAAGAGCCGGAAGCGCCGGACGTGGTTTTGCTGTCGTTGCAGCCCAGATTGGACGCCTGTCCAGACAGACTACCGATGCCCTGCAGCAGACTATGGCGATTATTGAGCATTCCACAAAAACCATTAAGCGCGGTCTGGAATCTGCCGATCAGACTGAAAAGGCCTTCCAGCAGATTCAGTCGGTAACAGAGCAGTACCGTGAAATTTCTGCTAAATTGTCTGAAACCGTAAACGAGCAGACCAGCGCTGTCAATGAGATTCATACTCAGCTCGCCTCTCTGCAGGGAATTGCGGACGCAAACCGTGATCTGGCACAGGAAACGGACAGAATGGCTTCAGACTCTCTGGCTCAGTCTGAAAGCCTGAAGGATTATGTGGCGCAGGTTAAAATAAAGGAATCTGTATAAAAAGGAGGATTGTCTTATGAAAAAGAAAATTTGTATCGGCCTGTTTTTTCTTCTCCTTCTTATGTTGTCTGCCTTCCTTTTTGGAAGCTTTCATTCAAATCAGGGAATGAAGGACGGCTTTTACACGGCTGAAATGTCCGAATACTCCCATGGCTGGAAGGAATATCTGTGCATTATGGTAAAAAACGATGCCATTGTTTATGCGGAATTCAATGCAAAGGACCCGAGCGGTTATATCAAGGCATGGGATAACGCTTATATGCGCAACATGCTGGCAGGCTCTGACACCTATCCCAATGATTACACCCGCAGCTATGTGGCTCAGCTTATCAGCGCTCAGAATCCGGAAGAAGTGGACACTGTTACCGGTGCCAGTCATTCCGGCAGCAACTTTGCAAAATTGTCTGTTGCCGTAATTCAGCAGGCTCTAAAGGGGGATTCTGCCACGGTTGTTGTAGAATAAAACAGAAAAAACAGCGTTCAGAGTAAAAACCGGAAACCTGCAGAAACAGATTTCCGGTTTTATTTTTTATCTGCCATGCAGACTTTGGAAAAAATCACAAAAGAGTCTTTTATTATTTTCCCGTTCTGCGTATGTTGGATTCAAACAGACGGTTGTAACCGATCCAGCCCTGATTCTCCCCCGCTGCCTGAAGCGCCTCCATCATCGTCTGCATATGGGCGTCCGTGTTATCCGCAAAGTTCAGGGCCACTGCTTCTAAAAGAGCCGGCTTTTTCGGAGAACCATACTCCAGTTCCCCATGGTGAGACAGAATGCAGTGCTTCAGTTCATTGCCCAGCCTGACTGGAAATCCGGGAATTTTCCGGATCTGTTCTCCCACCAGTTCCGCTCCTATCATAATATGCCCCAAAAGCTGTCCTGCATCTGTATAGTCATTCTCCGGAAACGGAGACAATTCATAAATCTTTCCAATATCGTGGCACATAGCCGCAGCATATAAAAGATCCGCATTCAGCATCGGATACGTATGGATATAGTAATCACACAGCTTTGTTACACTTAACGTATGTTCCAGAAGACCGCCGACAAACCCATGATGAACACTTTTTGCCGCGCTGCTGAACTTAAACGCCCGGACAAACTCCGCATCTTCCACAAAAATGCTTTTCAAAAGCTTCACCAGATATGGATTGACAACCTTGCCCACAAATCCCAGCAGCTCCTGGTACATCACTTCAATGTCCTTGCTGCTGACCGGAAGATAATCGGAAGGATTGTACTCCCCCTCCTGTACCTTCCTGACCCTTTTTACATTCAGTTGAATCTGCCCCTGAAAGCTGGTCACATCTGCCACAATCCCCACATAATCCAGACTGTCAAAGTCTCCGATTCCCTGGGAATTCGGGTCCCATATTTTAGCATCCACCGTTCCTGTCTTATCCTGAAAAATCACATTTTCATAGGCTTTTCCCGCCTTGGTCAATGCCGCCTGACGGGATTTGCACAGATAAACCCCGGAGACACGCTCACCCTCCCGAAAAGACTCAATATATTTCATATACTTTTATTCTCCCTCTACTCTAATATTCCCAGATTTACAGATAGCTCCAATTCCTGATATCCATTCTTATCCGGACGCTGGCAGCCAACCTGAACATTCTGCCCGTTAGAACACTTCAGTAAAATTGTCATCACATCCTTCAGATTCGTAATGGGCTGCCCGCTCATGGAAACAATAATATCTCCCGGCTGTATACCTGCTTCAATGGCCGGGGAATCCAGCTCCACCTCGGATACAAAAACTCCAATCGGAATACCCTCCGCCTCAGAAATGGCGGTTGTCACATCAGCTCCTACGATTCCCATATATACAATATCCTGGTTGCCGGACAAATGTTCAATCACACTCTTAATATCGGAGATCCCGTATGCCTGAATAGTTCCTTTCTGTCCATTTACTTCACACTGATTCTGAATCAGTCCGATAATCTTTCCGCTCCAGTTTACCAGAACCCCGCTTCCCGAGCTTGCCTTTGCCATATCCGTTGTCAATACATTATAAGTCCCGTCATAAAGACCCGCCATCTGCGATACAGACGTCAGGTTTCCGAACAGCACAGAGCCATAATTGCCTACCGGACTTCCCACGGCAATGATCGGCTCTCCGCTCCGCAGCGTTTTGGAGGAACCCAGTTCCGCATACAATATAATCTCCCGTGTGCTCTCGGCAACATCACTTAAGTTTACACTGACCACCGCAAGACCGGTATTTTTATCATATTTTTTCATAACCGCCTGCGCGGTTGTACGGTCAAAGAACGTCACCTGAAGTTTTTCCGCATTCCCAATCTGAGCAAAATTGGTCAGAATCAGGATTTCCACTCCGTTGTCCCCTATCAGCATACCGGAAGCGGACTTCTGACTCGTGTAAGTCTCGTCAAACCAGTCCGTATCTACCATCAGCGCATAGACATTCACCATGCTTTTCTCAACCTGGTTGCTAATCTGCATAAGCTGCTGATACATTTTCTTGTAGTCCTCCAGCTCCATGCTGATAGTCTCGGTAATGTAAACCGGCGGTTCTTCCGGCACTGTCTGCTGTTCCTGTTCCTGCTCATCCTCTTCAGGTATCATAATCGGCTGTACCTCCTGCCGCTCTGCCGGACGGTCTATTCTTGGAAGAAATATCAGCAAAACAATCAACGCTGTCAATCCGAACAGCGCGCCGGCTGCTGCGGACCATGCAAGCCTTTGTACTGCCCGTCTCTGATAAATCAGCTTCTGCTTGATTCTCTCCTGCATAAATAAAAAATCTGTATTTTTATTTTCTCTTTCTTCTGTCATACCAGCCTCCTGACAGGAAACATTTGACACCTCTTTGATACACATTGATTATACTATTT
>VSNE01000231.1 GCA_009774155.1 Lachnospiraceae bacterium | reverse complement strand
TAAGAATTCTTCTGTTTTTCCGGTATTGTTTTCTATTTCTACATATGCTATCATACCGAAAGTGATAGAAAGATATATTGGAGGAATACAAATGTTATCAAAATTCAGGAATTTTGGAAAAAACTATCCGCATATATGGACAATTTCATATTTTGTAATCTATCTAATCTGGTTTGTCTGGCTGGAAAGCCGCGCCAGCAAGCCCTATCACGTAATTCATTTCCCGCTGGATGACTATATCCCATTCTGCGAATACTTTGTTATTCCGTATTTTCTCTGGTTTGTATATATAGCGGCCGTCTTTTTATGGCTGTTCGCCAAGGATCGCCAGAATTTCTACAGGTATATTGTTTTTCTGTATACCGGCATGACCTTATTTCTCGTTATCTCTACAATCTATCCGAACGGACATTTACTCCGTCCGCTGGAATTCAGGAGAGACAATATTTTTATCAAGATGGTATGCTTCCTGTACTGGGCCGATACCTCAACCAATATACTGCCCAGTATTCATGTGTTTAATTCCATTGCAGCACATGCGGCCGTCATGAACACGCCGGGACTTTTCAAGCACAAATGGACAGTCAGATGTTCCCGCATCCTGTGCGCATCCATCATCCTGTCCACCATGTTTTTAAAGCAGCATTCCTGCATGGATGTCATGCTGGGAACCGCTCTTGCTATCGGTATGAATAAGCTGGTTTATCATTCCGGCTTCTTAGTTAAATCCCATTACCTTATTGGCAAGCTTGTACGCAATGACCGAAACCTTTCGTCCTCCTTTCCCGGGAAGATTCATGGCACGGCCAAAGATACCGAAATATAATTTGTAATAAAGACCTGCATCCCTTTTCTTAAGGTACTGCCACAGGTCTTTTTTCTTTTCCAGACTTTCCGCAGTACCGGAACGAATCAGCATAATCGACGAAACTGTCATCATAATCTCCAGATAACTGCTCATATATTTCCGCAGCTTCGGGTTCTGGATGCTCCGCAGATCATACTGGTCAATCATAATCTT
Organism: Lachnospiraceae bacterium; assembly: GCA_009774155.1. GTDB lineage: Bacteria > Bacillota > Clostridia > Lachnospirales > Lachnospiraceae > Hominiventricola. Next base: position 3,799 of record VSNE01000231.1, on the reverse strand, counting down.
GTTCACCTTAATCTGCTGATCTACCCTGCCGATCATCACCTGTTCATTGACCGACTGATCGGATCGCCCTATAAAATACCGATACAGATCGATATCCATATAATAGAGCGTCTTTACATACGGAAGCGGATAATACACAAAAATATTGTCCACATAAAATGTATGCTTCGGAAGCTCCAGGCCGCAGCTTTGCAACATCTGTGTCCTGTAAATGACCGAATGCATCAGAATGTACTGCCCCAGACGGAAATGCTTCACATCATTCCAGGTAAATACCTGATCCTGAGGAAATGCCGTTGTATAACGGATCGTCTTTTTACGTCTTGCCCCCTGCTTTTCATAGACATAGTTGCAAATCATCATATCAACCGTATTGCCTTCCCTTACCAGCTCCGCCAGCTTAGAAAGCACCTTCTGATAGCTCTCCTCATCTACCCAGTCATCACTGTCCACTACTTTAAAATACAGTCCGGTAGCATTTTGAAGCCCTGTATTGACCGCTTCTCCATGCCCCCCGTTCTCCTGGTGCACTGCCTTTACAATTCCCGGATACCGGGCCGCATATTCGTCTGCAATTTCCGCAGTCCTGTCCTTTGTTGAACCGTCATCCACAATAATGATTTCCACATCCTCACCGCCCGGCAGCAGTGATTCAATACAGTGCTTCATATAATCTTCGGAATTATAGCAGGGAACCGCTATTGATAATAACTTCATTGTATACCCCTTTTATTTTATCTTCTCTGTCAGTCTCAGCGCCTTCAAAACCATAGCGTCAATGTTGTAATATTTATATTCGGCCAGACGGCCTAAAAGCCACACATTCGGAATTCTGTCAAGAAGTTTTTTGTACCTGTCATACAGCTTCTCATTTTCCTCATTTGCAATGGCATAATACGGAATCTCACCTTCCGCTCCTGTGTAGGCAAACGGATATTCACGCACAATCGTCGTACCCGGCGCTTTCTGGCCGGTCAGATATTTAAACTCCGTAATTCGGGTGAAATCCTCGCTTACTGTATAGTTTACCACACTATGCCCCTGATAATCCTCCTGATCCAAATATTCAAAATCAAAATCAAGCGAACGGTACGGAAGCCTTCCAAATCGGCAGTCAAACAGTTCATCCAAGGGCCCTGTGTAAATCACTTCTCCCGAAAACGGCCCGCCGTCAAAAAGAACCTTATCCTCTGTAAAGGACATTCTCCTTCTGGCGTCTGTCCCTGTCTGTACCGTAATATTCGGATGATTCAGCATTGCCTCAAACATAGGGGTATATCCCTTCAGAGGCATGCCCTGATAAGGCTCCTGAAAATACCGGTTATCATAAGAGATCAGCACAGGCACCCTTCCGGTCACCGACGGGTCGATCTCCTCCGGTGTCTGTCCCCACTGTTTCATTGTATAATGAAGGAAAATATTCTCATACACATAATCCGCTATCTGGCGGATCTCCGGATCTTTATGCTCACGGAGCTTCAGAATCGGCACCCTCGTTTCCATACCAAATGCGTCAATCAGCTTTTTTTCCAGTGCATCCGCCTTTTCCTTCTCATACACCATATGAAGAGTATTCAAATTAAACGGCACCGGAATCAGAGCGCCATGTACATTGGCCACTACCTCATGGCCGAATTCATACCATTGCGTAAACCGGGACAGATAATCATATGCCCGCTTTTCTCTCGTATGAAAAATGTGAGGGCCATATTTATGAATCAGAATTCCGTGTTCATCCGGCTCATCATAGCAGTTGCCGCCGATATGGTCTCTCTGCTCCAGCACCAATACCTTTCTTCCCGTCTCAGCCAGCTCCCTTGCTGCCACACTGCCGGCTATGCCGGCGCCAATAATTATGCTATTAAACATTCTTTTACCTTCCTTCATATTTCTCCTGTCCCAGTATAATATCCATATAATGCGCATAGGCTGCAAATACAGCCGGAATCGGATACTTTGCTTCGGTTTCTTTTGCTTCTATAAAAAACATGCCGTTTTGATCCATGTTTTCCGCCTCCTCCAGACTTACCGCATAGCCTGTCATCCGCCATTCCACATGGCTGAATATATGCTTCGCCCCGGCAAGCGGCAGAATACGGATCGGAGATAAGCCCCATCCTCTGATGCGTTCCAGCACCTCATCCTCTGATAAATGTCCCTCCAGATTCGGCAGTTCATAAAGACCCGCCAGAAGTCCCTCCGATGGACGTTTTCTTATGGCAACACGGCTGCCTTCCCGCAGGACAAGCACCGTCTTATCCTCCATCCGGCGTTTCTTTTTTGCTTTCTTCTTCGGAAGCTCCTCCACAATATTCTGTGCTTTTGCCTGACAGCAAAAAGCAAGAGGACATTCTTTGCACTTCGCCCTGCCGTTCGGCACACAGACTACCGCACCAACCTCAATCAAAGCCTGATTAAAATCTCCGGCCCGATCCGCAGGAATAATTTTTTGCACCTCCTGCTCCATGGCAGTTTTCACAGACTGCCTCAGAATGTCCTCATGGCTCGCTTTCACTCTGGACAATACCCGAAGAACATTTCCATCCACCGCCGGCATGCGGATGCCGAATGCGATGGAGCCAATGGCGCCTGCCGTATAATGTCCGATCCCGGGCAGCGAAAGCAGCGTTTCATAATCGGCAGGAAATTCTCCTCCATATTCTTGTACAATAATTCTGGCAGCCTTCTGCATATTGCGCGCCCGGTTATAGTAGCCAAGTCCCTCCCAAAGCTTCAAAAGCCGATCCTCCGGACATTCGGCCAATGCCTGTACATCCGGCAGCGACCTTACAAAACGTTCAAAAAAAGGCTTTACTGCCTCTACTCTCGTCTGCTGCAGCATGATTTCTGATACCCAGACCCTGTACGGACTGTTATCCTCTCTCCATGGCAGCACACGGGCATGTCCATCATACCATAAGAGCAGCGGTTTTACAATCTGTTCCAATATTCGACCTCCTATCCGGCGTACCGATACGGCTAAAGCCGTACCTCTATCTCTTTGTCTGCTTGAATAGAATCCGGGGTCACCAGGCAGTCCACCGCCATAATCTGTACGCCTGCATCCGCTGCCATCCTCAGAGCCTCCCCGAATTCCGGATGCGTCCTGTCATTCGGTTCCAGACGGCAAATACCCTGCATTTGTATAATAAACAAAATTCCCGCCAAATATCCGGCTTTCCTGCAGACAATCAATTCTCTGACATGCTTGACTCCCCGTTCGGTCGGGGCATCCGGAAAACGTGCCACGCCATCCTCTTCCAGTGTCACACCCTTTACTTCCAGATACATTCTGCGATCTTCCTCCTCCAGATACAGATCAAACCGGGAATTGCCGTACCGGGTTTCCGGAAATATCTTCACATTTTCAGAAAAAAGATGCCCGCCGCGTATCCACGCCTCCGCCACCTTATTTGGTATCTGGGAATCCATATTGATGACTCGTCCGTTTTTCTCCACTGCAATCAGGTCCAAAGCCGTCTTCCTGTCCGGGCTGTCATTTCGCTGTACCCAGATACGGGCGTCCGGAAGCAAAAGCTCCCTGCATCGCCCGGTATTCTTTACATGGCAGATTTCTTCTCCCCGCTTGGTCACCACATGGGCAATAAAACGATTGGGACGAGATTTGAATACTGCCTCTTCTATTCTCGTATACCTCATATCAACCTCTGTTCATCCGGCAGTATAACAAACCGGCATTTTCTGCAGCCTCTTGATTTTTCCTCTCATTTCCCATAAAATAGAACAAAACATTATTGAAAGGAAAATCTTCATGAAACCAGACAGCATTATTTTAGAC
>VSNE01000230.1 GCA_009774155.1 Lachnospiraceae bacterium | reverse complement strand
AATAAATGCCCGGGATCGCATAGACCCAAGCCATACGGCAAACAGCATTGCCATCGTGAGCTTGCGGCCTGCGGTAAAAGGCTTATAGATCAGTTCCCCTGTTAATATCAGGCAGAACCCAATACAGTATTGACTGAGCATTCCAGGATTACTGTATAAAAACTGATAGCTCTTCCAGCCATATCTGACTCCGGATGACAGTCCCAGATCATAAAAAAGATTCACACACATCAGGACAAACGCGGCCATAACTACAATTTTGGTCAGAAAGGCCAGATAATTTACCAGTTTTCTGCAGTCAGTCGTCTTCCCCTCGAAAATCAGATCCGCCCCGAGAAAGCACACAAATATTTTAAACAGATAAACAATGTCCATCACAATGGCAGGAAGCTCCCGCGGCACATCCGAGAGTATCTGGCTGCCGATTACATTTAAAACAAGGCTCACCATCAGAAAAACCATAAGCACATGATCCCGTTTTCCGTTATCCGATGTCAGCAGTCTCAAAAAAATGCCGAATCCCATATAGAGCAGCAACAGCTCGTCCGCATAGCTGGCAAATGGCACCAGCCCCTGCAGAATATTCTGAAACAGCGCAACTGTCAGCAGAAAATAGATCACGATATTTCTTGAAAAATAATGACGCTCCAAAACTTCCTCCACATTCTTTTCACTGTGTTTTCCTTATACATGCTTTAACGACCGGGCAAGATAATCCGCCGACTCCCTCCTTAAGACCGTCAGCTTTTCCTCCACTGTTTCATAATCGATCCGGGCAGCGGCTTCCTGCAGGATATCCTGATGATATCGGCGTTTCTCAAGGCCAAGCAGTCCGCAGAGACTGTCAATTCTCGAATTGCGGGAATTTCCGCTGGCGCCTGAAAAGCGGTTGAAGGTGACAAACTGCTTATGATGCAGAATGCTGAACACACTTCCGTGGAAGGAGTCTGTCAGAACATATTCCGCACCCCGAATCAAATTTACAAAATCATCCGGAGCCACATCAAATAACTGTCTGTCGCCGAATTCCAGATCCTCCTTCACAAAATTATCCAGAAACGGAGTTGTCACAACAGGCATCCCCGTCTTTTCCTTCAGCTCCCGGGCTATATCTCTGTGCTCCTTATTGGTTCCCAGAAAATAGCAAAAAATATACGGGGGCTCTGTAATTTTTTTCTCAGGAATCACATCCAGCCACTCCTCCCGTGTCAGAAGCAGAGTTGGGTCCGCTACTACCTGCACCCTTTTTCCGGTCAGCTCCCGGATGATCTCGGCCCCCCTTAATTCACGGGTGCTTAAGAAATCAAACCGCTTCAGATAAGCCGCCGTCCTGTTTTTCTGCCAGGACGGAATCCTGCCGACCCCAAAGCTTGTGGCATACGCAATCTTTGTCTTCTGCTCCGGTACGAACTCCAATGTGTAAAACCCGCTGGCCAGACCGCTTGGCAGCCAAAGCTGGTCGCTTCCTACCAGAAAGCCGTCATAATTCAAGGTTCCTTTTTTCAGTTCCTCATATCCTGTATACACAGGGGACAGACGGTCAAAAAACCGATCAATAAATCCGCCGAACAACCGGCTCCTTTTGGAACACTTCCGGCGGATCTCCGGATATTTTCTGAGCTGCCGCTTTTTTCTGAGCGTCGTCAGCTTGCCTCTTACCAGCCATGGATTGAAAACACGCGGAGCTGATTTTAAAACCATTTTCAAATCATATTTCTTTTTATATCGTATAATCTCATAGTCATACCCCAATGCCTGTACCTTTAGCTGCGTGGCAAGCACCTGAAGCTGGCTTCCATAATTTTTAGTGTTATAACATACGCACAGACCTATTTTTTTCATATCCCGTCCTCAAATTCCATGAATATATCCGCCAGCCTCTGATGCATGATCCGGCTGCTGAATTCCCTTTGTATCTTATCCCGGTTATGCTCCGAACATGCCGCGTCAAAGCTTTCGTCCGTCATAACCCTTTTCATGGCGGCGCCAAGGGCCTCAATATCCCCCGGGCGTATGATAATTCCGTTATATCCGTCCTGGACTACCTCGGGTATTCCTCCCACATCTGTGCTTATAATTACCTTTCCGGCAGCCATCCCTTCCAGAATCGTCATAGGAAGGCCCTCATGGTAAGAAGGGAGCAGTATCGTACCGCATTCCTTCATCAGCCCGAGCTTTCTGGAAAAGTCAGCCCATCCGACTATATCAATATACCTCCCCAGTTTTTTCTTCTCCACAACCGACCGAAGCTCCTCCACTTCTCCGTCTCCGGCCATATAAACCTTTACCGCCGGAAATTCCGTCCGGATGCTTTCCACTGCCTCAACAACATCATAAGCGCCCTTCCTTTTTCCCAGGCGTCCAAGCAATAAAAAACAGTTCCTGCAGCTTGCTGTATCACATCTGGCTTCCTCAAACTGCTCCGCATGGATTCCATTATTGACCGCGACAATGTTCCTGCTGTGAAAAATTTTCTGAAATCTGCTCTTCCAGTCCTCTGACAAGGCTATCACAGTATCGCACTTTTCCCATATACTGCGGACCCTCGCCTTTTTTCCGGCAGATAATTGTTCATAAAACACCAAATAGGCCGCCCCATGAACATGCAGCACTACTTTTTTCCCCCACCGCTTTGCAGCGGACACATACCAGCCTTTACGGAATGTGCTTCCATAAGATGCGGCATGAATATGATAGATGTCAAAATCTCTTTTTGTAAAATAAAATCTCAGAAAGGCAAATACAGAATACAGCAGCACTGTCAGACGGCTGCCGTCTATATAGGAATCATAAATCTCTATATGAAACCGGCTGCACATATCCTTATCCGCTTCAATCTCCCTGAGAACCGTAGCCATACCGCCCTTCGACCTGTAGGGGCTGGGGCCGATTTCCAATACTCGCACAGCGCTTCATCCTTTCACTGCTTTTCTATATCGGAAGCTTTAAGCAGTCTCCCATCTCTTTGGCAAATTTAAAAGGAGAAATATTGCCGAAACCGGCACTGTTTGTAAATGTAATTTCTCCAAAAATCACTTTTTTATCAACAATATAAAAATCCACTCTGGCATGAAGAAAATCCTCTGATAAAATTCTCGCATAATCCAGCAGCTCTCCAAGCTGCTCCGGCGCCGGCTCAGCCTGTCCGCCCGCCTTATATGCCATCTCATACCCTTCCAGAAGATTCCACTGCGTATCATAAATATCTTTATAATGCCCGGAAGTGCCCCTTCCGGAATCCACGCTGATATAGCGCGGTTTTCCGTTAAAGCAATATACTTTATAATCCCGCAGTCCGTCAGGACCGCCGTCCAGATATTTTTCCACAATGACCCGGGGACGCTCTATGCCATAGAACCATTCTCCGTAGCAGGGCAGAAATTTTGCCTTCAGCCATTTCCTGCACGTTTTCACAGTTTCCCCGGAATTCAGCCGGGCAGTATCTGTGCATATAATATTAAATGTGGAACCATGCGTTACTTTAATAACACATTGCTTCGGCAGCCGACGAAACGGAATCTTCTCCGGCGAGAATCCTTCCCATATCAGTTCATTCAGAATATTGCCGCAGCCCTTCGATTCCACATACTCTCTTACCGTATACTTATCACAGCACTTAGGCATCAGAGGATTATGATCATACAGCTTAATCCACTGAAGCTTTTCATTATACGTAACCGGATGCTCCAGATTCAGCTTATATCCGCATTTCAGGCGAAACAAAAGCTTAAGCTCCAGCTTTGGATTCCATTTATATAAAATATTAAAAGGTGTCAGAATTACACTTTTTAAAATATTATCCATCTTATTTGTTCCCTGGCTTTTCTTATAGGTTTCCTATATATTTATCAATCGATGCGATAATCTTTCCTGTGTTCGATTGATATGGCTGGTACTGAGAGCTTTTCGCAATCGAAATCGCTTCTCCAAGCCGTTCGCAGTCATAGCACGCCTCAATAATTCCCATTCCGTCAAATTGCTTCAAAAGCTGCATCTGATGATCGTCCACATGCTCCCCATACCGGGCCAGACGCGGTACGGCAATTACCTTTTTTCCTTTTTTCACTGCGCCTATAATAGCGCCTGTTCCCCCATGCGTAATAAACAAATCACATTTTCTAATCAGGGCGTCAAACTCATCATGATTTACAAATGCCTGATACGGATAATTGCGGGGCTGATAATCACTATTTCCCACCTGGGCAAACAACTCGTCTGTGATCACATTTTCTTCAATCAAAGCATCCAGCTTTTTAAGCAGCCTATTAAACTGGAATTTCTGAGAACCCAGTGTAACAAATATCATTCTATTTTCTCCTAATATATTCCTCCCAGATAGATGGCCTTTGGGTATATCTTAAGCATACTCTCCCACTGGACATAAAACTGGTCGGCAAATTTATACAGCAGCTTTCCGCTCTCAGTCGCAGATGTAACCTTTGCAAAGGACTCAATATAAACCAGCTTCTTACCAAACAATTTACAGATCAGACATATGGGGATCATGGCCAGGACGCCGGTACATATCACTACATCCGGACGCTCCTTAAAATATATAGAAAAGGAAGCCATTATATTAGATGTCATTTTAAAAAACAGCGTCTTTTCTTTTCTGTTCGTTTGAATCATATAGTAGGTCTTTACTCCCTCCACATCAATTGCATAGGAGGTTTTCTCTGTAATGATAAAGCTGTCATACTTTTCCATCAGCGGCTTCAGCATCAGCAGCTGTTCATAATGCCCTCCGGAGGAAGCAGCAAAACAGACTTTTAATCTTCTCTTTTCCATTCTGTTATCCCGTTTATCTTTTTGCCAATATTTCGTCCTATGGAACATCCTCATTATTTTATCCAAATATATATAACGAATACATTCTAGCATTTCTTTTTATAGAAGTCAATTTAACATTAGGAGACCCGAATCACAATCGCTCCAATGATCGGC
>VSNE01000023.1 GCA_009774155.1 Lachnospiraceae bacterium | reverse complement strand
CAGGCGGGGAGCTGGCAGAATTTTCTGAGCTTCTGAAAGGCCAGCTGGATTAATGAAATATAAGATTCCAATCAGAAGGATATTTGTATTCGGAATGGGTACACTTAAAAAAAAGGAGGTCCTTATGATTGGAATTTTTATTGCACTGATTTCCGGCGCTCTGATGAGCCTGCAGGGGGTCTTTAATACGGAGGTGACAAAACAGAGCAGCGTATGGGTATCCGCTTCCTGGGTACAGTTTTCCGCACTTCTGACATGCCTTGCCATATGGGCGGTATTTGACCGTACCAGCCTGATGACGATTGGGAAGGTAAATCCCAGATATATGCTGCTGGGAGGAATTTTCGGAGCCTTTATCACTTATACAGTCATTCAGAGCATGTCTGCCTTAGGCCCGGCAAAATCCACGATGCTGATTGTTATTGCACAGCTTACAGTATCATGGGCAGTGGAGCTGTTCGGCATGTTCGGAGTGGATAAGGGAGCGTTTTCCTGGCGTAAGCTGATTGGTCTTCTGGTCGCGGCGGCGGGCGTTGTTTTATTTGAATGGGAAACTTAAGATTGCTCTTGTGTTTCCCATCCAAGTCCGCTAAAATGGAAGCAGGACATAGAAGCAGGGCTTTTCTTCCGGAAAGGAGAAAAGCATGAAAAACAGAAAAACAGCAGGGGCGATCATAGGTATCGGCTTTCTTTTGCTGTGCTGCTGCCTGTCGGGCTGCAGCGCTTCGTTTTGCGGACTTCGGCTGGGAAGACAGGAGGAACTGGTATTTACCTGCAGAGAAAAGGCCGGGGAACAGCAGGACAAAGAGGCCGAGGAGAGTGAAGCTTCGGCTCCGGCACCGGAAAAATCAGAATCAGATCAGGTTCGGGAGCAGGGCGCAGACACAAAAATAGACTTAAATTCTGCAGGGCTGGAAGAACTGATGATGCTAAGCGGCGTGGGAGAGAGCCGTGCAAAAGCGATTATGGAGTATCGTACAGAAAACGGACCATTTACAGAGATAGAAGAAATTATGCAGATTCCCGGAATCAAGGAGGGCATATTTTCTAAGATAAAGGATCAGATAACAGTGCATTGAGGGGAGAAGGATGGGACAGAAGGTTTTAGTAGTTGACGACGAAAAATTAATTGTGAAGGGAATCCGGTTCAGCCTGGAGCAGGATGGTATGGAGGTGGACTGTGCCTATGACGGGGAAGAGGCTCTTCAGATGATTCAGGAAAAGGAGTATGATATCATTCTTCTGGATGTGATGCTTCCGAAGCTGACCGGTTTTGAGGTGTGCCAGCAGGTCAGGGAATTTTCCAATGTTCCGGTTGTGATGCTGACTGCCAAGGGTGATGACATGGATAAGATTTTGGGATTGGAGTATGGCGCGGACGACTATATTACCAAGCCCTTTAATATCCTGGAGGTGAAGGCGAGAATTAAGGCCATTATGCGCCGGATGAGGAAGAAGGCTCCGGAAAAAGAGGTTCGCAGGGTTGTGGACAAGGGAGAGCTTCATCTGGACTGCGAAAGCCGCAGGCTGAATATCGGAGGCAGGGAAATCAATCTGACCGCCAAGGAGTTTGACCTGCTGGAGCTGATGGCTCTGAATCCGAATAAGGTGTACAGCAGGGATCATCTGCTCAATGCGGTATGGGGCTATGATTATCCCGGAGATGTGCGTACTGTGGATGTCCACATCCGGAGGCTGCGCGAGAAAATAGAGCAGAATCCAAGCGAACCAAAGTATGTACATACAAAATGGGGAGTAGGATACTATTTCAATGTATAAGCGGAATATAAAAGAGAACCCTCTGCTGAGAAGCAGATTTTTCAGAAGTATGAATTTTCGGATTATGCTTTTTCTGTTCCTGATTGGAACGATTCCGGAAATTATTCTGTCTTGGGCATTGCTGTCTTCCTATGAGAAGCAGTCCCTTACCAGGCTGGGCAATGACGTGAGCAACCAATACCAGATTCTGGCTACGCGGCTGGGCAGCGGCAATTACCTGGATAATTTAAATAATGAATCGCTGGAAGGGGAACTGGTACAGCTGGCGACCGTGTATGACGGAAGAATTATTATTATTGATCAGAATCTGCGGATTGTGGAGGATACATATGATCTGGAGGAAGGCCGTACTATGCTGGCGGAGGAAGTGATCAAGTGCTTTAAGGGGGAGAGCACAAGCCATTATGTCAGCGGACGTTTTATCGAGATGACGGTTCCCATTATGACCGGAGAGGAGGGGAACCGGACAGCGGTTGGGGTAATTCTTGCAAGCGCATCCACAGACAGCATGCATGCAAGGATTGACGCCCTGAGAAATTCGTCGGAAATCTGGCTGGTCTCTATCAGTATCTGTGTGCTGGCTCTTGCGGTTCTTTTATCAAACTGGCTTGTAAAGCCTTTAAGGCATATGAACCAATCCATAGGCGGGCTTGTGGACGGCGCCTTTGACGGGGATCTGAATATTCACGACTGTACAGAGACGGAGATTATATCCGATACCTTCAATGAAATGCTGGCAAAGCTGCGTCTTATGGAAGAATCCAGGCAGGAATTTGTATCCAATGTGTCTCACGAGCTGAAAACTCCCCTTGCTTCCATGAAGGTGCTGGCAGATTCTCTTATTATGCAGGAGGATGCTCCGGTGGAGCTCTACCGGGAATTTATGCAGGATATTGCAGAGGAGATCGACAGGGAGAATACGATCATTTCCGACCTTTTAGTTTTGGTAAAAATGGACAGAAAGGCTGCGGAACTGAATATAGCGGTAACGGATATTAATGAATTTCTGGAACAGATTCTGAAACGTCTGCGCCCCATTGCGGGAAAAGCGAATATCGAAGTGGTATTTGAAAGCAACCGGAGCGTGAGCGCGGAGATTGATCCTATGAAGCTTTCTCTGGCATTCTCGAATCTGGTAGAAAATGCAATCAAATACAATATGGAAAACGGGTGGGTGCGTGTTACGCTGGATGCGGATCATAAGTTTTTTTATGTTAAGGTAAGCGACTCAGGAATGGGAATTCCTCAGGAGTCCCTGGACTATATATTTGAGAGATTCTACCGGGTGGATAAATCCCACTCCCGGGAAATCGGAGGAACCGGCCTTGGCCTTGCTATCACAAAAAGTGCGGTTGTATCTCATAGAGGCGCAATTAAGGTACAGAGTGCGGTGAATGAGGGAACGACCTTTACCGTGCGGATACCTCTGCACTATATTGTATAGAGGAGAAAGGAAGATGAAGAAATGGTTGGAGCTTCTCCTTCTGACGGGACTGCTCTGCCTGGCCGGAGGGTGCGGCAGTCAGAGCGGAGAGGAGGAGAGCGGTTACAGAATCTGGTATGTGAACCAGAAGGAGACCCGTCTGGAGTATGAATATAAAGAGCTGCAGGCAAAAAATACAGAGGGTCTTTTGAAGGAGGCGCTGGAGGTTCTCAGGGAAAGCCCGTGGGATGACGGATACAAGCCGGTGCTTCCTGAGAATGTGCGTATCGAAAGCTATACCATAGAGCATAATCAGCTTTACCTGGATTTTTCAGCCGAATATATGGACATGCCGAAGGTTTATGAGGTTCTTTGCCGGGCAGCCTTAGTCAGGACTCTGTGCCAGATTCCGGAGATTGATTATGTGGGCTTCCGGATTGGAGGACAGCCTCTGATGGACCTGAATGGAAAAGCGGTGGGGCTGATGAACGAGGATCAGTTTATCGAGAATGCAGGAGAGGAGATTAATGCGTATAAGACTGCGGATCTTACCCTTTATTATGCCAATCAGGCGGGAGATAAGCTGGTTTCACAGAGAATTGCCATGGAATATAACAGCAACATATCCCTGGAGAAGCTGATCGTGGAGCGGCTGATTGACGGACCTCCCTTTGAGGGAGCTTATCCGACGATTCCGGAAGGAACAAAGCTGCTCAGTATTGTGGTAAAGGATGGAATTTGCTACGTGAATTTGGATGAAGGCTTTCTGAAAACCGGTTACAATGAAGCGGAGAATATCCCCATTTATTCCATTGTGAATTCTCTGGTTATGAATACAGACGCCCAGAAGGTACAGATCAGTATTAATGGGGAGACGAACCGGATGTTCCGGGAAAGTATCAGCTTTGATACAGTGTTTGAAAAAAATGAGGAGTTGATGGAATGAGACAACGGCCCGTCGCATGTCTGGCCTTGCTGGTATTCCTGATTCTGACGCTTCTGCCTGCAGAGCTTTTTTATGAAGCTTTGCAGGTGACAGAAAAATGTGAAGTACGGATTACCGGGCGTGTCAGCCGGCAAGTACAAAAGGATGAAAAGACACAGATTTACCTCCAGGCCTGCCGGGTCTGGAATGAGAAACTTCAGTTTAAGACAGATAAGCTTCTTATCTATCTTTCCGGTTCCGCTGATTATCCGGTAGGAACCAGTCTATCCCTGTCGGGAACTATTTATCCAATAGAAGAACCAACCAATCCGGGACAGTTTAACAGCAGGCTCTACTATCAGGGGAAAGGAATTGCATATTCCGTGTATGCGGAGTCTGCAGACGCAGTGGGCAGAGATCCGGCGCCGATCCGTGAAAAGCTTCTGCAGATCAGGCAGAAAATCGGGCAGGTGTATGAAAGGGCACTGAATGAGCGTGACAGCAGCCTTCTGCGAGCTATGATACTGGGGGAAAAGGAAGGGTTGGACGCGGACATCCGGGAACTTTATCAAAGAAATGGAATTTCCCATCTTCTGGCGATTTCAGGGCTTCATATTTCTCTGGTTGGAATGGGACTGTACCGTATACTGAGAAGGCTTACCGGCTGCTATGCGGCGGCGGGTATTTCATCGGCGCTGTTTCTGTGCGCTTACGGATGGATGACCGGCGCCTCTGTGTCCGCTGTACGGGCGGCGGTTATGTGCAGTCTGGCAATTCTGGCAGACTGGATTGGAAGAACCTACGATATGCTGACTGCCATCGGGGCATCTGCCCTTGCTTTGATGGCGGCAGAACCGTTATGCGTAAGACAGAGCGCGTTTCTGCTCTCCTTTGGCGCGGCGCTGGCGATTGCTCTGATACAGCCCCTCTGGAGCCTGTATCGGAAGAAAATGAAAGCAATTGCGGAACAGCTCAGCGTAAGTATTTCTGTCCTGATGGTTACGTTTCCGCTTTTACTGCGGTTTTTCTTCCAATATCCCGTTTATTCTACGTTTCTGAACCTGCTTGCCATCCCGCTTATGGGGACTCTGATGGTCTGCGGGCTGCTGTGCGGATTTGCCGGATTATTTATTTTTCCGGCCGCCCGGATTTTTGCGGTTCCCTGTCATCTGATTCTTTCCCTGTACGAATGGGCGGGGAAGCAGTGTCTGTCCCTTCCGGGGGCGGTTCTGACAATCGGAAGTCCGGGAAAATGGAAGGTTTTGTCTTATTATGGAATTTTGCTTGTCGTGATTCTTCTGCTTTACAGGGAAAAACGAAGGAAGAAATACTGGAGAGGAAGGGGGCCGTTTTGTCCCGGAAGAGGCGTGTCTGCGGGATGTGCGGCGCTGCTTGCCGCGGGGGCGCTTCTTCTGTGCATACGGATACATACAGGTCTGGATATTACAATGCTGGATGTGGGGCAGGGAGACTCTATATTCTTCCGAAGTCCTTCCGGAATGACTTTTTTGTACGACGGAGGAAGTACAAGCGTAAAAAAGGCGGGGAATTACCGGATACTTCCGTTTCTCCAGTCAGAGGGTGAAGGTATGCTGGATTATATGATCATATCTCATATGGATGCGGATCATATCAACGGTCTGCGGGAGCTGATTGAGGACAGTCAAAGCGCCGGAGGAATCCGGATTGGACATGCGGTGCTTCCGGCTCTGGCAGTGAAGGACGAGGCTTATACAGAGATGGAAAAATTATTGGGCGAAGCAAAGATTCCCATTCTTTATATGGGGAGCCGGGACAGACTTTCCGAACAGGACTTTTCTCTTACCTGTCTGTGGCCGGAAAGAGAAGATATGTCGGATGACCGCAATGGCCTTTCCCTTGTTCTGATGGCAGAATACGGGGATTTTCGGATGCTTCTGACCGGAGACATCGGAGAGGAAACAGAAGGCAGGCTCCTGGATCTGGGACTCCTCGAGGAAGCGGAGATACTTAAAGCTGCCCATCACGGTTCCCGCCGGTCCTCTTCGGAAGAATTTCTGGAAAAGGTACGGCCTCTGGTCAGTCTGATCTCCTGCAGCGCTTCAAACCGTTACGGGCATCCGGGGAAGGAAACCTTACAAAGACTGTCCGATACCGGGAGCCGGATTCGGATCACGAAGGACTGCGGAGCCGTTATGGTATGGACGGATGGAAGTCTGGTAAGAGTAAAAGGATTTTCGGAGAAGGAGCAGTGAGCGATTTGTAATTTCTGAAATTCTGCGATATAATAAAAGCGGAAAAAAGAAAAATCGGAAAACGGAAAAAAGAGTAGAAGCATATGAAAATGTTGGTAGAAGATATAAAAAATCATCAGTTTAAAAGAGTTTATCTGCTGACCGGAGAAGAGACCTATCTGCGCAATCAGTATAAAAAAAAGCTTCGGAATGCCCTGCTGCCTCCGGAGGATACGATGAATGCAGCATCCTTTGAAGGAAAAGGGATTCATCCAAGGGAGATTATTGACATGGCGGAAACGATGCCCTTTTTTGCCGACCGCAGGGTGATTCTGATAGAAAACAGCGGATTCGCAAAAAATGCGTGCCCGGAGATAGCGGATTATATTCCCGGAATTCCGGACAGCACCTGCATTATTTTGGTGGAGGCGGAGGTGGACAAGAGGGGAAGAGTCTACAAAGCCATTAAAAATACGGGAAGAATCGTAGAGTTTAAACGGCAGGACGAACGAACGCTGATGCGCTGGGTGCTGGGAATACTGAAAAAGGAAGGAAAGAGCATTACAGAAGAAACAATGCATATGCTTCTGGGGCGTACAGGCTCTGCGATGGAGAACATTGAGCAGGAGATGGAAAAGCTTTTATGCTACACTATGGGACGGGATGTGATTACAGCTTCGGATGTGGAGGAAGTCTGTACAGAGCAGACAGAGAACCGGATTTTTGACATGGTTCAGGCAATTACAGAGAAGAACCAGAGAAAAGCATTGGAGCTTTATACAGACCTGCTGGCCATGAAGGAACCTCCCATGAGGATTCTGTTTCTGATTACGAGACAGTTTCATCAGCTTTTGCAGTTGAAAAAATTGTCAGGGCAGGGGCTTGATAAGTCGGAGCTGGCGAAGAAAGCAGGAATTCCGCCCTTTGCTCTCGGCAAGTATCAGGCCCAGTGCCGGAAATTTACAGATATGCAGCTTCGTCAGGCAGTGGAGGACTGTGTGGATACGGAGGAACGGGTCAAGACCGGGCGGATGGGGGAGCAGATCAGTGTGGAGCTGCTGATTGTAAAGTACAGTGAGAAAAAATAAAAAAAGCGGCCGGCATGACGGTACCGGCCGCTTTTTTATTCTGTATATAATGAAGCTTAAGCCATCTCGTTTACAGCCTTCTGTAAACGGGAAATCTTTCTGGAAGTGGTGTTTTTATGATATACACCTTTGGAGGTCGCTTTATCCATAGTGGAAATAGCAGCCTTTAAAGCAGCCTTTGCAGCTTCCTGATCCTTGGAATCAATAGCGGCATAAACCCTTTTTACCATTGTTTTCACTTCAGATTTGATTGCTTTGTTTCTTGCAGTTCTGGTTTCAGTAACTAAAATTCTTTTCTTTGCAGATTTGATATTAGCCAATTTGTGCACCTCCGGTTTGTATTCTCTGATTCATTTTTATTCTCAATCACGTGCGTCATGAAAGCGAGACACGGTAATGCTTTGCATGGAAACACACTAATATATTTTAGTCAATCCGTATCCTTATGTCAATACATAAATTTATATTTTTCAGGGAAGTTTAAGAGAAAAGGAGTGTGAAAGATGGAACGGATGAGAGTACGGACTGATTTGGCGCTGGAAGCCAGAGAAAGCTTTGCCGGAAGCGACACAGAAGTCCATGGAGTCATCGTGGAAGAGGACTATGACGAGAGCCGGGATATAAGACTTACCCGGGTGCAGATTGTATCGGAGCGCGGGGCCAGGGAGATGGGAAAGCCTGTGGGAAACTATCTGACTCTGGAAGCGCCGGGTATGGCAGTGCCGGACGAGGACTACCATCGGGAAATATCAGAGACGCTGGCCTATTATCTGAAGGAGCTGATGGGAGAAGAGAAGGAGCGTTCCATTCTGGTAGCCGGTCTGGGCAACAGGGATGTGACTCCGGATGCATTAGGCCCTAAGACCGTATCCAATCTTCTGATTACCAGACATCTGATCCGGGAATATGGAAAAGGAGTTATGGGGACAGAAAGGTGCAGTCAGATCAGCGGTATCGTACCCGGAGTTATGGCCCAGACCGGTATGGAGACCTCGGAAATCATCCGCGGGATTGTGGAGCAGACAAAGCCGGATCTTCTGATTGTCATCGATGCGCTGGCTGCCCGGAGCACAAAACGGTTAAGCCGGACAATCCAGCTTACGGATACGGGAATCCAGCCCGGTTCCGGCGTGGGCAATCATCGGAACAGTCTGACCGAAGAAAGCCTTGGAATCCCGGTAATCGCCATCGGGGTGCCTACGGTGGTGGAGGCAGCGGCTATCATATACGATGCGCAGGGAAACTGCGAACAGATGCCGCCCCATCTGAATGGTATGTTTGTGACCCCGAAAAATATTGACGAGACGATAAAGCAGCTTAGCTTTACATTGTCCGAGGCGCTTAACATCGCATTTCAGATACCGGATAAAGCATAGACGCCGGATTCTGCCCATATAATAAATGGGTGGGGATGCAGATGGAACGTTTATCAAGACTATTGAACCGGCTGCTGTGGATATTTTTTTTCTGCGCCGGATTTTATATTGTTTTTACCGGAGGACAGAGGTTCTGGACGGGAGATCTGAAGGGGCTTCTTGAGGACGCCGGGAAATCAGTGCAGCGTGTGTGCCAGAGAGAATTCGCGCGCTGCCTGTATCCGGGGTTGTTTTTTGAATATGAGTCAGACAAGGAGGCGGACTCCTTATCCGACTGGTACATACAGAGAGTGATGTCCATGCATCCTCTCTACCGGCTGCAGTATGGGGCAAAGCAATTCGGCGGAATGGAAAACGCGGCCACTTATGAAATGCTGATTGCAGGCGGCGTCCATGATGAAAATGAAGTAGATGAGTCCGGGGAGAGCTATGACATGGCGGCGCTTGCCCGGGCGGAAAATGAAAAAGCAGTGGAGAGGAGAACAGAGGAGGAGCACAGAGAAGAGCGGCAGACAATGGAGGAAGCCCAGGCGGAGGAAGCGCCCGAGCCGGTGGCCGCAGGAACCATCTACAGTGTTGAGGAGCTGTCTGATTTTGATTTTCTGTTCAGCCATTTCTATACACTGGAAAATAATACGACGATTTCTCAGGAGGATTTAAATGCGGAGGCTCTGCTTTCAAAGGATATGAGCATTGATAAGGACACAGACGGACCTCAGATTTTAATCTATCACACACATTCCCAGGAGGGATTTGTAGATTCTGTTCCCGGAGACAATTCTACAACGATTGTGGGAGTGGGAGAATATCTGACCCAGCTTCTCAGAGAAAAAGGGTATGATGTGATGCATGTGACAAGCGTTTATGATTTAGTGGACGGCAAGCTGGACCGGAATGAGGCGTACAGCAAGGCGCAGGAGGAAATCAGCGCGCTTTTGGCAGAAAATCCGTCTGTCCAGTCTGTGATCGACCTGCACCGGGACGGTGTGGCGGAGGGAACGCATCTGGTAACGGAGGTAAATGGGAAGCAGACGGCAAGGTTTATGTTCTTCAACGGACTGAGCCGGACGAAGAAAAACGGGCCCATTGATTATCTGTACAATCCCCATATACAGGATAACCTGGCTCTGACGCTGCAGCTAAAGCTGATGTGTGAGCAATACTATCCCGGGCTGTCCAGAAATATTTATCTGAAGAGTCTGAGATATAATCTGCATCTGTCGGATAAGGCGCTTTTGATTGAATGCGGGGCGCAGACCAATACGCTGGAGGAAATGATGAACACGATGGAACCGCTGGCAGACGTACTTGATAAGGTGTTTGATCCATGATAGAATAATAAACAATGTCGAACATAAGTAGTATTCATGCAGATAGATGGAGGACGTAAGATGGCAGCAGTGGATCAGAGTAAAATCCGCAATTTTTGTATTGTGGCGCATATTGATCATGGAAAGTCAACCCTGGCGGACAGGATTATTGAGAAGACGGGGCTTCTGACAAGCCGGGAGATGCAGTCTCAGGTGCTGGATAATATGGATCTGGAACGGGAGCGGGGAATTACGATTAAAGCGCAGACGGTCCGAACCGTGTATAAGGCGCAGAACGGAGAAGAGTATATCTTCAATCTGATTGATACTCCGGGACACGTGGACTTTAATTATGAGGTATCCAGAAGCCTGGCAGCCTGCGACGGGGCAATTCTGGTTGTGGACGCGGCGCAGGGAATTGAAGCGCAGACACTGGCAAATGTGTATCTGGCCCTGGATCATAATCTGGATGTGATGCCGGTCATCAATAAGATTGATTTACCGAGCGCCGAGCCGGAAAGGGTGATTGATGAGATAGAGGACGTGATTGGAATCGAGGCCCAGGATGCTCCTCTTATCTCGGCCAAGACCGGGCAGAATGTGGATGAGGTGCTGGAGAAGATTATAGAGAAGATACCGGCTCCTAAGGGAGATCCGGCGGCGCCGCTTCAGGCGCTGATCTTTGACTCTGTGTATGACCCGTATAAAGGGGTTATTATTTTCTGCAGGATTAAGGAGGGTACGATCCGAAAGGGGACTCCGGTTCGGATGATGGCCACCGGGGCGGAAGCCGATGTGGTGGAGGTCGGATATTTTGGCGCGGGACAGTTTATTCCGTGCGAGGAATTAAGCGCCGGTATGGTTGGGTATATAACCGGAAGCATTAAAAATGTAAAGGACACCCGTGTGGGCGATACAGTGACTGACAGAACCAATCCGTGTGCACAACCGCTTCCGGGATATAAAAAGGTGCAGTCTATGGTATACTGCGGACTTTATCCGGCCGACGGGGCAAAGTATCCGGATTTGCGGGATGCTCTGGAGAAGCTGCAGCTAAACGATGCGGCCCTGCAGTTCGAGCCGGAGACCTCGGTTGCTCTGGGCTTTGGGTTCCGGTGCGGTTTTCTGGGGCTTCTGCATCTGGAGATTATCCAGGAACGTCTGGAACGGGAGTACAATCTGGATCTGGTGACGACGGCTCCGGGCGTTGTCTATCGGGTGCATAAGACAAACGGCGATATGATCGAGCTGACGAATCCGTCCAACCTTCCGGACCCGTCGGAGATAGAATATATGGAGGAGCCGATGGTAAGCGCCGAGATTATGGTGACGACGGAGTTTATCGGTTCCATCATGGATCTGTGCCAGGAACGCCGGGGAATTTATCTGGGTATGGAATATATGGAAGAAACCCGCGCGCTGCTCAAGTATGATTTACCGTTAAATGAGATTATCTACGATTTCTTCGATGCGCTGAAATCCCGATCCAGAGGCTACGCATCCTTTGATTATGATTTCAAAGGCTATGTACAGTCCGAACTGGTAAAGCTGGACATTCTGATTAACCGGGAGGAGGTAGATGCTCTTTCCTTTATTGTGCATGGAGCTTCGGCCTACGAGCGGGGGCGGAAGATGTGCGAGAAATTAAAAGATGAGATTCCAAGGCACCTGTTTGAGATTCCGATTCAGGCAGCCGTGGGAGGCAAGATTATCGCCCGCGAGACCGTGAAGGCTATGCGCAAGGATGTGCTTGCAAAATGCTACGGCGGAGATATCAGCCGTAAGAGAAAGCTTCTGGAGAAGCAGAAGGAGGGCAAGAAGCGGATGCGGCAGATTGGAAATGTGGAGATTCCCCAGAAGGCGTTTATGAGCGTGCTGAAGCTGGACGATAAATAGAAGGATGCAAAGTAAAATGGAGATTCCGGACGGAGCCTCCATTTTGTGGTGCCTGCCGGCAATTTTTTAAAAGCGCTTCTTGCGGAAAGGAAAACAATTCCCAGGAGAATAAAACATATGAGCAACATGCCTTTAGGAATATATATTCACATCCCCTTCTGCGCCTGCAAATGCGCCTACTGTGATTTTCTCTCCTTTCCCGCAGACAAGGAGACACAGGAGAAATATGTGGGTCAGCTTCTGGAGGAAATCCGTCAGTCCGAAAGGCTGTCAGAAAATTATGAAGCGGCAACTGTCTTTTTCGGGGGCGGAACCCCAAGTATTCTTGAGGGAGAGCGGATTTCGGAGATCATAAGGCAGCTTAAAAGCCAGTTTTCTTTCCGGAAGGATACGGAGATTACGGTTGAGGCAAATCCGGGAACCGTGAACCGGGAAAAGCTTGTGCGGTACCGGGAGGCCGGCGTGAACCGTATCAGCTTCGGACTGCAGTCAGCGGACAATAAGGAGCTAAAGCTGCTGGGCAGAATTCATACATGGGAGCAGTTTTTGGAGAGCTATCGGCTGGCAAGAGAGGAAGGCTTTACGAACATCAATGTGGATCTGATGTCCGCGCTGCCAGGGCAGACGGAGGACAGCTACCGAAGGACTCTTAAGCGCGTGCTGAAGCTTCAGCCGGAGCATGTTTCCGCATACAGCCTCATGCTTGAGGAGGGGACTCCCTTTTATGAAAAATATAAAGCTCATCCGGAGCTTCTTCCCTCAGAGGAGGCGGAACGGCAGATGTATTATGACACAAAGGAAATTCTGTGTGAATATGGCTACGGGAGGTACGAGATATCCAATTATGCCAGGACGGGATTCGCATGCAGGCATAATCTGGGGTATTGGGATCGGACAGACTATAAGGGATACGGACTTGGAGCCGCCTCTCTCCTCCGTAATGTGCGCACATCCAATCAGGACCGTCTGCAGAAGTATCTGAAGGGTTATTTTGAAGGGAGCAGGGAAAAGCTGAGTCAACAGGCAGTCCGGGAGGAATATTTTTTTCTGGGACTTCGGAAAACGGAGGGAGTGAATCCGGGGATTTACCGGGAACACTATGGAGAGCTGCTGAAGAAGCTGCAAATGCAGCGGCTTTTGGATGAAAAAAACGGAAGAGTGTATTTAACGGAAAAGGGAATCGACGTGAGCAACTATGTGCTGGCGCAGTTTCTGGATGACTGACACTGGTATTCAAAGCACAGGCATATTTCAGAAAAGGCCGGCTGAATCGTATAGATAGAGAGGATAAAAGATGCAGGAAGAATTACGTTTTTTGGATGAACAAGGTACGGACAACCTTCTGATTAGCCAGGTAGAGGCGTTCCGGAAGGAATATCCGGTCCGGGAGGACATAAGGAACAGAATTGTCAGACCTTCCATCCCATTCTACGGAAAAGAAATACTGGAAATGGCAATGGCGGCGCTTCTGCAGGGCTCAAACCTTCTGCTCAGCGGCGCCAAGGCGACAGGAAAAAATATTCTGGCAGAGAATCTGGCGTGGATTTTTGGAAGACCCTCTTACAATATTTCCTTCAATGTGAATACGGACAGCAGCTCTTTGATTGGAACAGATACCTTCCGGAATAATGAAGTGCAGCTTCGCAAGGGAAGCGTCTACCGCTGCGCGGAGGAAGGCGGATTCGGCATTTTAGATGAAATCAATATGGCCAAAAACGATGCGGCAAGCGTTCTTCATGCCACTCTGGATCACCGCAGAATCATAGATGTGCCGGGATATGAGAAGATCGATCTGCACCCGGCCGCCCGTTTTATCGGGACTATGAATTACGGATATGCGGGAACGAAGGAATTAAATGAGGCGCTGGTGTCCCGGTTTCTGGTAATTGACATGCCGCCGCTTACAGAAGAAAATCTGTATCGAATCATCCGGCATGATTATCCGGATATTACGGAGGAGGCGCTGCAGGCGTTTGGAGGGCTGTTCCTGGATCTGCAGGTAAAAGCCCAAAACAGTGAGATTTCCACCAAGGCTATGGATCTAAGGGGGCTTCTGGCGGCGCTGGGCTCCGTCCGGATAGGACTCAGACCATGGCAGGCAGTCCAGATGGGCATTACAAACAAGGCATTTGATATTTTTGAACGGGAAATTGTGTCTGATATGGTGATGACACGGATTCCGGAGGAATGGACGAAGGAGCATGTATTTTGATGGGGGAAGAGACGGAAAGCTACGCGGCGGAGGAATATCGGTATGAGCTGGAAAACCGTATGAAAAATCTGCTCTGGACGGTGAGCGGGGATTATGAACTGGATGTACGGCTCGACCTGGAATCCTTCCGGAGATCCAAATATATATCTCTCTACGACGCAGTAAAGCAGGGAGCGTTTGCCAGGTATTTTTCCAAGGATGATTTCGGAATGTATCTGGTGAAGAAGCTGTACTTAGGAGCCGATGAAGCTTCTCTTATGAATCTGGCGCAGATGTGTGTGGATCAGGCCGTGGCGGATAAGATTATCCGGGAGCGGAAAGGAGTGGCAGGCCTTCGGAAAAAAGCATTTGCGGATATTCTGGATCGGGACTTTGAACGTCTGGCGCGGCCGGGAAATGTGGCCGGAAGAATGAAGATAGCCATGCTTCAGGAGGGCATTGACGGCACCTATACGGCGGAAAAAAGAATCCGGGAACAGGCGGAGGAACTGTTTAAGGTAAGGGATGCGGCCGACACTATGGATGTAATCCGTCAGGTGGACATCTTTTATAATCGTCTGGTGGATTCGGACTTCGAGTCGCAGCATGGTGGATTAGAGCAGGTGCTGGATGTGAGCGCAGAGGATTTGAAAAAGTTCGACTGGCAGGATTTTCTGAATGAGGATGCGATGGAGGCATCTCTGGAGGAAGTGATGCGGCAGGCAAACAGCAGCGCGGCGCCTTCAGAGGAGGACGAGGCAGAGCGGAGGGCAAGAGCCGGAAAAATTCTTATCACGGAGGAAGCCGCCCGGAAGATGTATTCTTACATTGAACTGAATTTCGGAAGCTCCTATATGAATGAGCTGGATCGGGAACGGCTGAACCGGAGAATCTGCCGGGGTGTCCATGCAGACTGCAAGCTGTATTTTACGGATGGAATCATCCATAATTGTGTGAGAGAAAATAATACGTATGTACTGGCAAAGAGAACTCGGGAGATGAATCAGCGCTTTTACCGGCAGAACCAGAGGGTGGCAAGGCATAATATTGATGCCCTGGGGGATATTCTGAAGCGTTCCCTGCAGGCGAGAAATGAGGATGAAGCCATAGAGGCGTCTTATGGGACGATTCTTCCAAGAAAGCTCTGGAGGGTGGGAAGAACCGAGGATGCACGGCTTTTTACGAGACAAATGAAAAAGCACAATTCAGATTTTGCGGTGGATGTTCTGATAGATGCCAGCGGTTCCCAGAGAAGCAGACAGCATTTGATTGCGCTGCAGGGCTATATTTTGTCAGCGGCGCTTTCCAAAGCAGGGATTCCCCATCGTGTGCTTAGCTTCTGTACCTTCTGGGATCATACAGTTCTGCAAAGATTTCGGGAGTATGATGAGGGCAGGGATGCGGACTGGAGACTGATGGAGTTCACGTCCTCTTCCAATAACCGGGACGGACTGGCGCTTCGGGCGGCGGCCGACGGGCTTTTAAGCCGTCCGGAGGAGAATAAGGTACTGATTGTCCTAAGCGACGGGCGTCCGAATGATCTGGTGGTCAACCGTCCAAATGTGAAAAACCCGGCAGTATATACCGGTGAATATGCCATAAAGGATACGGCTTCAGAGGTGCGCAGGCTTCGCGGTCAGGGAATCACGGTGCGTGGAGTGTTTGCCGGAGAGGAGCAGG
>VSNE01000229.1 GCA_009774155.1 Lachnospiraceae bacterium | reverse complement strand
TATTATCTGTCTTTCTTCGTCCACATCAGTTCTTTCCATTCCCTCAACAATCTGCATCGTTTTAAGAAACTTATTCGTTGTGGAAATTCCAACATTATCATCAAGTAACACCTGCTTATAAGCTTCAAAAGCTAATTCTTTGCTCTTTATTAAAGAACAGAATTCAAGCCAAATTCAAGCATCTTTCGCAACCATTATAATATAAATCCATTTTTTCATCAACCAGCACCCCATCTCACCTTCTGATAAATATGGCAACCTCCCCCCCAGGCCATTTGAAGAAAATCTGCGAAAATCCCCCAAATCGGCACTCAAAATATGGTAATTTACGATAAGTTATGAACCTCTTCCTAGAACACAAAAACCCCTGAAAATTCCCATCCTATGGGAATTTTCAGGGGTTCGTGAATCCATTTCATTCAGAAGTTTACTGATTCATCTGCTTTGCAACCTCAGCCGCAAAATCTTCGTTCTTCTTCTCCATACCTTCACCGGTTTCGTAGCGGACAAAACCTTTAATTGCGATATTGGCGTTATTTGCCTTGGCAACCTGCGCCACATAAGCAGATACTATCTGTTTTCCGTCCTCAGCCTTTACATATACCTGATCTAACAGGCAGATCTCCTTAAGCTGCTTGTTCAGACGTCCCATAATCGCGCCGTTGATAACCTTCTCCGGCTTGCCTGCCATCTTCGGATCGTTTTCGATCTGAGCCTTGATGATCTCCAGCTCATGAGCCTTGTACTCTTCCTCAACCTCGCTGTCATTGGTATATACCGGTTTCAGGGCCGCGATCTGCATTGCAAGATTTTTAGCCATCTCCTTGATCTCATCATTGACAACATTCGTCTCAACGTCAACCAGAACGCCGATTTTACCGCCGGCATGAATATAGGATGCAACAAAACCGTTTTCCTCTTTTACCTGCTGGAAACGACGGATATTCATATTCTCACCGATAACCGCAATCTGGGCTGCAAGAGCTTCTTTTACTGTTTTGGTCGTATCCGACGCCCATGCCTCTGCCATAAACGCATCAATATCTGCTGCGGTCGTAACCAGCGCCTGTGCAGCAACCTCTGCCACATAACCCTGGAATTTCTCGTTCTTTGCCACAAAATCAGTCTCCGCATTTACTTCCACAACAACTGCCTGCTTTGCATCCTCAGTCAGAGCAGTTGCTACAATACCCTCTGCCGCAATACGGCCTGCCTTCTTCTGCGCGGTAGCAAGACCTTTCTCTCTTAAGAAATCCACTGCTGCTTCCATGTTGCCATCGGTAGCTGCCAGAGCTTTCTTACAGTCCATCATGCCTGCACCGGTCATCTCTCTTAATTCTTTTACCATTGCTGCTGTAATAGCCATGACTTTATTCCTCCTGTAATATCATTACTCTTCAACTGGAGCTTCCATTTCTTCTGCAACTTCCTCAGCCTCACCCTGATTTGCCTCAACAACAGCATCTGCCATCTTGGAAACAATCAGCTTCACTGCACGAATTGCGTCATCGTTACCCGGGATTACATAGTCCAGCTCTTCCGGATCACAGTTCGTATCGCAAATACCAATCAGCGGAATACCCAAGGTATGCGCCTCCTGAACACAAATTCTCTCTTTCTTCGGGTCAACTACAAAAATAGCATCCGGAATTCTCTTCATTTCTTTGATTCCGCCCAGGTTCTTCTGAAGCTTTTCCATCTCTTTCTTCAGTGCGATAACCTCTTTTTTCGGCAGCACATCGAATGTACCGTCCTCCTGCATAGTCTCGATCTCTTTTAATCTGGCAATACGGCCCTGGATCGTCTTGAAATTCGTCAGCATTCCGCCTAACCATCTCTCATTTACATAGAACATTCCGCAGCGCTCTGCCTCGGTTGCGATGGCATCCTGAGCCTGCTTTTTCGTTCCTACAAAAAGAATGCTTCCTCCGTCTGCGGCAATATCTGCAACTGCTTTATATGCCTCGTCAACCTTTCCTACAGATTTCTGCAGATCGATAATATAGATGCCGTTTCTCTCCGTATAGATGTACTCCGCCATCTTAGGATTCCATCTTCTGGTCTGATGACCAAAATGCACACCCGCTTCCAGTAACTGTTTCATTGAAATTACGCTCATTTTTTCTTCCTCCGTTTCGGTTTTTCTTCCGCGTGACTTTCGCTTTCCGGAGAACCCACAGGCACCGCCCCGAAAATCCGTCCGCGTGATTATTTGCCTTCCAGGTGAAGCGCTTATGTTTCACCCTGCGTAATGGCAACGAGCTGACAGACTGTATAAACAGCCTTGTTTAATATATCACAGCCATATTTTGCCGTCAAGTACTTTCCCTTCCTGAGTTTCCGCAAAATGTAATCTTTAAGGGTCAAAAGGCTCCCCCGCGGAAAGCGGGGAGAAGAAATGCGGAAGCTCGGGCTTTTCCTTTATTTCACCTGTTCTGTCAATCCTTTGATTCAATCAATATGAAAATGCCGTTTTCAATCAGGATTTCCGCCTGTTCTTCCACAATCTCATTGGACACTCCAAAGCTCCCGCTTCCAAGCGCCGTAAAATGGCATCTGTTCAATGGGTATTTCACTCCTCTGAGCGTCACCCCCTCAACATCTGTTGTAAACGGAATCAAAGAAAAATATTTTCCATACTGCTCTTCTTTACGGATACAGTGCCGATTCCGGATTAACTGAATCCGGTTATGAGAATCCAGAATCTCACATTTGATTCCCTTCTTCAGCGGAAGATACAGGGTCTGTATGTTTCCCAGCACATGATCCAGCCTCGTGCCGGTTCCGCCCAGAATCGTAATCCTGCTGCTTGAAAGCTCTATCGCCAGTTCTACTGCAATCTGTGTATCCGTTGCATCCTTCACAGGATTAAATTCCCGGATTTCTGTCTGAGTATTTTCTTTATACCACTCCAGGATTTGAGGACTTAATGTATCAAAGTCCCCCACAATTTTCGTTGGAACCATCTGATGCCTGCGGCAGAATTCCAGCCCGCCGTCCACCCCGATTATATGATCAAACGGCCTTTCTAAAACCTTGAGGGCAAAATCGTCCTCGATATTGCCCCCGCTGATAATTAATGTATGCATTTTTGTATTGCCTCGGTTCTGCAGTCTTCCGCTTTAAAGGAGTCCGGCCGGCCGCTGCTGTTTTTCACTCAGAAGCTCCATAAAATCCTTTGCATTCTGTTCAATATCGCCTTTGAAAATGGCCGATCCTGCCACGATGACATTGGCTCCTGCATCCAGTACCGTCTGAAGATTGCTCTTCTTGATTCCTCCGTCCACTTCAATGTCTGTCTGAAGCCCCCGTTCATCCAGCATTCTGCGCAGCTCCCTGATTTTCTCCGTAGAACCCGGAATATAGGATTGCCCCCCGAATCCCGGCTCAACCGTCATCAGGAGAATCATATCCGCCTTATCAAGCACATTCGCAAGGACACTGTTGGGAGTATTCGGTTTAATCGTCACACCGGCCTTTATCCCCTTATCCTTAATCATCCGGAGCGTTTTTTCCACATCCCTGCACGCCTCATAATGTACTGTAATAATATCTGCGCCGCAGCGGACAAATTCATCAATATACCGATCCGGGTCCTCAATCATCAGATGCACATCCAAAACCATATCTGTAATTCTGCGCACGGATTCCAGCACCGGCATGCCAAAAGAAATACTCGGCACAAACATGCCATCCATGACATCATAATGCAGATAGGGCGTGCCGGCAGCCTCCACATGCCTGATATCCTCCCCCAAATGCGCAAAGTCCGCGGACAAAATAGATGGCGATAAATAATTTTTCATCAGGAATACCTCCTTTTTTCCCTCTTTTGTAAATCCTGAAACAAAGTGCAGTAGCTCTCATATCGTTCCCTGCTGATATGTTCTGTCTGAAGGGCCTCTTTCACTGCGCAGCCCGGCTCATTGATATGAACACATCCCTGAAAGCGGCAGGCTCCTTCATATTCCTGAAATTCAGGAAAGCTGTACCGCAGTTCTTCCTTTTCCACAGCTCCCAGCTCTAAGGAGCTGAAACCAGGCGTATCAAAAATATAGCTGCCGGATTCTATCCAGAATAATTCACTGTGCCTCGTCGTATGCCTTCCCCGGTCAATCTTCTCACTGATTTTTCCGGTTTTCATACCCACATCCGGCACGATCAGATTGATTAATGTGGATTTTCCAACTCCGGAAGGGCCTGCAACTGTCGTAGTATGTCCTTTCAGCAGTTCTTTCAGCTCTGATATCCCTTCCCGGTACTTTGCGCTGGTAAAAAGCACATGCAGACGGCAGCCGGAATAAATCCTTTCCAGTCTTTCAAGTTCTTCTTTTGAAGCCTCATCCTTTTTATTAAAGCAAATAATTGTATTGATCCTCTGCCGATCCATCATAATCAGAAAACGATCTAATAAAGAAAGATTTGGTTTTGGCTTCGCTGCAGCAAAAATCACCAGCGCCTGATCCACATTTGCCACTGCCGGACGGATCAGCTCGCTTCTCCTCTCCAGAATCCGAATCAGATTCCCGGTCTTCTCCCCTTCATCCAGAGGTTCAATCTCTGCATCGTCTCCCACCAGCGGCTTCACTCCCTGATTCCGGAAAATTCCCTTTGCCTTGCATTCATAAATCCCCCGCTCCTCCACATATACGTAATAAAAGCCGGCGATTCCTTTAATAATCTTTCCCTGCATCATTTAATCCGACGGAAGTCCGGGAACTCCTTCCTCCTCATACTCTTCCTCCTCTTCTCCGTCTCCAAGGCTCACATAGATGGTAACTGTCCCGTCCGCATCCGCCTTCCCGGACGGCTGATATCTGGTTACAAAATCTTCCCCCACAGAGCTGCTGTATTCTTTTGCTCTCTTTATCGTGCCATGAAAACCGGCATCCTCCAGCGCTTCCACCGCTTCTTCATAGGTCATGCCCACGCTGACGGAAGGTATGCTGATTTCCCCGCCTCCTTTGCTGACTGTTATCGTAACCGTACTGCCG
>VSNE01000228.1 GCA_009774155.1 Lachnospiraceae bacterium | reverse complement strand
AATCCATCCTTTTTTCTTTTATTATACCAAAAAAGGATGCAATGTTCATAATTTATTCATTCATGCGTTTGTCGTGGTATGCCTTCTGACTTCTATTTCCCGGTGAATATCCTCCAGCTTTTCCACCGGCATATCAATATCCTGAAGCTCCTCCAGCTCCATCAACAATTTCTCCCGTTCCTCCGCAAGAGCTTCCAAATCCTCTTCTATTTTCTGCCGCAGCCATTCCTCTTTCTCTTGTCTCATCTTTTTCTCCTATAATTAATTTCCGGAATTGTCGTTGACTTTTCTGGGGGCAACTATATAATATATCGTATAAATGCCAGGGAGGGCACTTACTATGAAACGAATTGTACTTACAGGCGGAGGAACTGCCGGGCATGTAACGCCCAATATTGCGCTTCTTCCCCGTCTGCGCGACGCAGGCTATGAGATTTTTTA
The DNA here is from genome assembly GCA_009774155.1 of Lachnospiraceae bacterium. Classification (GTDB taxonomy): domain Bacteria; phylum Bacillota; class Clostridia; order Lachnospirales; family Lachnospiraceae; genus Hominiventricola. The sequence continues at coordinate 4,553 of VSNE01000228.1, read as the reverse complement.
CATCGGCTCCACAGACGGCATCGAAAAGAAACTGATTCAGTCCCAGGATATTCCCTATTACGGCATTTCCTCAGGAAAGCTCCGCCGCTATTTTGATCTGAAAAATTTTACTGATCCGTTCCGGGTTATGAAAGGCTTTGCTCAGGCATCCGGTCTGATGAAGCAGCTAAAACCCGATGTAGTCTTTTCAAAAGGAGGATTTGTCTCCGTCCCGGTAGTGATGGCTGCCAAACGGCGCCATATTCCGGTTATCTGTCATGAATCTGACCTGACGCCCGGTCTGGCCAATAAATTAAGTATGCCTTCCGCTACCAAGGTCTGCTGCAATTTCCCGGAAACGATGAAATATCTGCCCGAAGGCAAGGCAGTGCTGACCGGCTGCCCAATCCGCAGAGAACTGATGCAGGGAAGCAGGGCGGCTGCCCTTGCAATGACCGGATTTTCTAAAGATAAACCCGTGCTTATGGTTATGGGAGGCAGCCTTGGCGCCGCTTCTGTCAATCAGGCTGTCCGGAATGCGCTTCCGGCGCTGCTGGAGCGCTGGCAGATCATTCATCTGTGCGGCAAAGGAAAGCTGGACGAGGCTCTCACAGGTACAAACGGATATCTTCAATATGAATATGTACAGAAGGAACTGGCGGATCTGTTCGCATTGTGCGATTTGGTCATCTCACGCGCGGGAGCCAACGCCATCTGCGAGCTGCTTGCGCTCCGTAAGCCTGCTCTTCTGATTCCGCTGTCGGCCAAAGCAAGCCGGGGGGATCAGATTCTGAATGCCAGATCCTTTGAACGCCAGGGCTTCTCTAAAGTTCTGGAGGAGGAGGATCTGACTCAGGAAACACTGTTAAATGCGGTTTCCGATCTTGCAAAGCATCAGAAGGATTATATCAAGGCTATGGAAAGCTGTCCCCAATCAGATGCCGTGGAAACGATTCTGGGCCTTTTAGACGCAGTCTCCGTATCCTGACCTTAAAGGGGGCAGTTCATCTGCCCCTTTATTTATACTCTTCTTCATAAGCAGTTTTCAGCCAGCTTTTCGCCCTTTCCTTCCACTTGCTTATCAGATATGGCTTTACTCCCAGCTCTTTTCCAATCGAAGGATTATCCATATCCTCCAGATAGCACATACACATAGTCTCATACCAGAGCGGTTTTTCCCTTTTCAAACGCTCCAGAACCCGTCCCCTGTGTTCATATTCTTCTTTCTTTTCTAAGAGATGGCTTACATCCGAATAATTCTCAGCAAAACGATTCAGTTCCGTTTCCTCCAGACCGACAAATGTCTCATATTTTCCGCCTTTTCTCAGATAATCAAATGCCAGCCGTTCTGATATACAGAACAGCCATCCCTTTACCTTCTCTGATGGAATATCCTCCATATGTTTTCCAAAACGGATGAATGTCTCCTGACAGATATCCTCTGCTACATAATAGTCCTTCACATACATATAAGCATTACGAATTACCATCGTACGATATTCCATAAAAAAATCATCCAACCGATCGTTCCTTTTCTCCATGATTAACCTGTCGTTCTCTGAATCATTCTCTGAATCGGCCAAAAACCCGCACAACAGTTAAGTATCTCTTTATTTATACGCCTCTTCAAAAGCGTTCTGCAGCCAAAGCTTTGCTCTCTCTTTCCATTTGCTGATCAGATAGGGCCTGACCCCCAGCTCTCTTCCAATCGAAGGATTATCCATATTCTCCAGATAGCTCATACATACAGTCTCATACCAGAGCGGCTTTTCTCTCTTAAGACGCTTCAGAACTCTTCCTTTTTGTTCACGTTCCTCTTTCTTTTCCAGCAGAGAGCTTACATCGGCGCAGTCCTCCGGGGGAGGCTTCCACTCTGCTTCATCCAGGCCCACATGTATCTTATATTTTCCGCCTTTTCTCAGATAGTCAATTGCCAGACGTTCTGATACGCAAAGCAGCCAGCCCTTTACTTTTTCCGGCGGAACTGTACCCAGGTTCCTTTCAAGGCGAATAAATGTCTCCTGGCAGATATCCTCCGCTATATAATAATCTTTTACAAACAAATAAGCGTTACGGATTACTATTTTGCGATATTCTATAAAGAGAACATCCAACCGATCATTCTCTCTATCCATACAAGCTGTCCGTATACCCTCTCACTGTTCGTCCACCAGACGCTTTATTTCCTCCATATCTTCCTGATCCGCCTTTCCCGGATTCCAGGCAATGCCCGCATGATCATCCGGATAGCGCGGAATCAGATGCATATGAAAATGAAAAACAGTCTGTCCCGCATCCTCTCCATTATTCTGAACCAGATTAAAGCCTGTTGCACCAAGCGCGTTTTTTATCTTTAAAGCGACTCTTTTTGCCGTCACAATTGCTCTGGCAGCCAGGGATTCATCCAAATCAAACAAATCTGCATAGTGCTCCTTCGGAATCAAAAGGGCATGTCCTCTTGCCGCGGGCCCCAGATCTAAAATGACGCGGAAATCCTTGTCCTCATACAAAGTAGTGGAAGGGATTTCACCATTAGCAATTTTACAGAAAATACAACTGCACTCTTTCATAATTGTCCTCCTGTTAGTTTCTTTTCTAACTTTAAAGTTTCTTTTTTCAGAAAATATTCGTTTTTGTCGAATAATGTCGAACGATTCTGTTTGCCATTTTTTGACATATATGCTATATTATCCTCCAGGGAGTGATGATATGCTTACTTATGACGAACAAGCGAAAATGGAACGTCTGATGGCACAGGATGAAGGCTTCAGCGAATTGATCATTGCCATGAAGAACGATTACCATCTGACCCTTTCCCAAATCTCACATGAGATAAAAAATCCGCTCACATATGTGAACAGCTCTATCCAGTGGATTCAGAAAATGCATCCTGAAGTCGAAAGCTTTGAGTTCTGGAATCAAATGAAAAATGATCTTCAATACCTCCGGCTCCTTCTGGATGATATCTCTGCTCTGAATAACGGGGATCAGTTGAATATCTGCCAGATCGATCCAAAGGAATTTGCCTATGATTTGAAAGATACTCTGCTTCCCGAATTAATCAGTAAACACATTCCGCTTTTGATCAAGCTGGATGATACATATCCGGATTTTTATGGAGACCCGGTCCGCTTAAAACAGGCATTCATTAACCTGATTAAAAATTCCATGGAATCCATTACCGGGCGCGGGCGTATTACACTGAAAGTATTCACCCATGACAAGCGCCTGCTGATTGCCGTGAAAGACAACGGGTGTGGAATTCCCCCGGAACAGCAGCAGACCATTTTCCGGCCATTTGTAACCTACAAGGAAAATGGGACAGGCCTGGGACTCGCAATTGTACGCCGCATTGTTATGGCGCACAGCGGTACAATCCACCTGCGTTCCACCGTAGGAAAAGGAAGCGAATTCCAGGTACATTTACCGTTATTGCCAGCATCTCATATTTGTATATAATTATCCCAGATGGGTTTTGTAAGGGAGAAGGCTACTCTCCGCTGCCTTCTCCTCTTATGAAACCATCCTCAACATTTCTTTCAATAATTTCCCGGATATAACTCCACAAAGTCTCTGAACCCTCATGTGTGCGCGCATTTCTGTCCAGAATCTGTTCCCTTCTCACGCCATGCTCCAGCCAGGACTTTCCTTTTGCCTGATCCGTCAGAAGCACGGGCTGAATCTTATCCAGTGTATTGGCAAATTTTGCTTCCGGAGTCTCCATTGCCTCAAATTCGTCCCACAGCCCCCGCATATAATCTCTCTGATCCTCCGGAAGAAGTCCGTAGATGCGATCTGCCGCCTTTAATTCTCTGTCCTTTTTTGTACTGTTTCCCTGTACGTCATATGCGTAAGTATCACCTGCGTCAATTTCTACCAGGTCATGAGCCAGAAGCATCATTACCGTCCTGGCCGCATCAATGGGTTCATTGGCATATTCACTTAAAATCAGGCACATAACAGCTATATGCCAGGCATGCTCTGCGTCCGTCTCCTTACGGCTGCCGTCTGACAGATAGGTCTGCCTGATAATTTCCTTCTGCTTATCAATCTCCATTAAAAAAGAAAGCTGCTGCTTTAGTCTGTCCATAAACACATCCTTTTCTCTCATAATCCAAGACATCGTTCCAATGTAATCTCAGGGCGGGGATGATAGTGAATGCCTTCCAGAGCCTCGCCGAATCTCCCGGAAACCTGTTCCGGATGAAGAATCAGCTCTTCCTTCTGAGACTTTGCAAGACGCTTGATACGAATCTCCAGCTTTGCCGCATCCGACCATTCTTCCGTCTCCCATACCATCTCCAGCGACTGTACCTGACGGCTTCTTGTATACCTTGCCCCTTTTTTCTTCTTATAATAATGCTCTTTCAGCCGCCGCTTTACATCCTTTGCAATTCCGGTATAAAGAGAGGCGTCTGTACAACGCACCATATAGATGTACGCCATCCATCCGTCCTTCCTTTCCACCGCCGTCCTCCGGCGGTTCCATATCTCTCCGTCATAATCATATGCGCGTTCTGTCCCTTCCATACGTACCAGAAAGCTGCTTTTCTCTTATATCCATATTTTTACAT
>VSNE01000227.1 GCA_009774155.1 Lachnospiraceae bacterium | reverse complement strand
ATGACCAATAGTCTGTTACTCCGGGATTGACGCCATTCTCTGCGACATATAATGTTTTTTATGATATAATCAAAAATGAAATTTTGTATTCAATATTAATAGTTGGAGATAAATATGTATCGTAAACGTAATCAGCTAATGGAGCTGCTGGTTTGTCTGGCGGATGCTGCGGCAGTAGTGGTAAGCTTATTGGCGGCTGGTGTTCTGCGTCATCAGACCTGGAGGGTGCTGAACAGGAGAGAGAATCTGGAGGGTATCTGCTGTATACTTTTGGTTGTTCATGTGGCAGTGTTTTATTTTTTGAAAATGTATGACGGCTTTTTTAAAAGAGGACGGTATAATGAGCTGCTTTTATCTTTGAAATATAATATTATTCTTATAGCAGGGACGACTCTTGTAGGCTTTGGAGTAAAAGAGCAGGTCTTTAATGCCAGGCTGATGATGGGCTATTTCTTTGTGCTGAATACATTTCTGGTCTGGCTGGTGCATTTGTTTATCAGAAACCGGGATAAAGTGATCAGGTGGAGTCACAGGCGTGTGACGAATCTGCTGGTCGTGACGACAAGCGATCGCCTTCCTGATATTCTGAACAAGTTTTCCCGATCCAAGGAAACGGTCTGGAATATTGCCGGAGTTCTCCTCCTGGGAGAGCACAAGGAGCTGCCGGAGAATATGCGCGAAATCCCGCTGATTCCGGATACAGAGGATTCCTATCTGGAATATGCCACCCAGCATGTGGTGGATGAGGTGTTTATTCAGATAGACACGATTCAGGAGGAAGAAAAGTTTCTGAAAAATATGATACTGGAATTTGAAAAAATGGGTATTGTTGTGAATCTCAATCTGGATCTTTTTGATTTGGGAGTAGACGGAGAGAAACGGATTTATAAACTGGAGCAGTACCATGTAGTTGCTTTTACAAGCCGTTTTTTCGATTACAGGATGGTGTTTCTTAAAAGATTGATAGATATAGTCGGCGCAGTCGTGGGACTGGCTATTACATTTGTAGTCGGGCTTGTACTGGCTCCGTTTTTGCTGCTGGAATCACCCGGACCGCTGGTTTTCAGACAGAAGAGGGTGGGCGTCAATGGCCGTATTTTTGATTTTTATAAATTCCGTTCCATGTATGCGGATGCAGAGGAGCGGAAAAAGGACCTTATGGAGAAAAATGAAGTACAGGGACTTATGTTTAAGATAGAAAACGATCCAAGAATTACGAAAGTGGGTGCTTTTATCCGTAAGACAAGCATTGATGAACTTCCTCAGTTCTGGAATGTCCTTAAGGGAGATATGAGTCTTGTGGGGACACGGCCTCCGACGCTTGACGAATATCAGCAGTACAGCTATTACCAGAAAAGACGGATTAGTTTCCGCCCCGGCATTACAGGATTATGGCAGATCAGCGGAAGAAGTGACATTAAGGATTTTGATGATGTGGTAAAGCTGGATCTGGAATATATTGATAACTGGTCCCTCCTGCTGGATATTAAGATTATTTTAAAGACAATACTGGTGGTATTCCGCGGAAGCGGAGCGAAGTAAAGGAGATTTGCAGATGAATAAGAACCAAAATATATACTATGACGATGCAGTGCCGCTGAATCTTTTGGATATGATGTTTTCTATGCTGAAAAGGTGGAAGGTTCTGATAGTCATGCTGGTACTGGGCGCTGTGCTTGGAGGCGCCTTTGGTAAGTCCGGCGAGGCGGGTACACCAGTGACTGTGACGGAGGAGATGGTCCGGGGCTATTCTATTCCCAACCAGGTCAAGGCCAATATGGAAAAGGCAGCTATCTGGAGAAATTTTTATGCGCAGCAGCAGGAGTATAATCAAAATTCGCTTTTTATGAAGATGAATGCAAATTCTGCTTATATAGGTTCGCTTCAGTATTATGTGGAGGCAGGAGATGAGACGGAACTGGCAGGTATTGCTCTTGAAGAGATCCTGAACGAGGGGGAAGTAATATCACAGCTTGTGCAGGTGTTCGGCGGCAGCTACGAAGAAAAATATGTACTTGAACTGATCAGCGCATGGACCGGCGATTCTGATAAGGATTCGGACAGTACTGTCAGCACAGATGTTAATGTGACAGCATCTCTTGAAGAGCATACAGGCGTGCTTGTAAATTATAAGATCTATGGATTGGATCAGGACAGCTGCAGCCGTCTGATGGATGTTATTCGGAACAGAGTGCAGCAGCTTAGTGAAAGCTACGGGCAGACATATGAGGGATTTATCTGCCGGAAGGTGGCGGACAGGATTTCTCTGAAAAGGGATGTTGCAATTTCAAACCTTCAGAGGGACGGCGCCAATTTATTATGTGCTTATCAAAACGATCTGGTAAATATTGAAAATATGCTTACTCCGGAGCAGTGGGATTATTATAAACTGGTGTATCTCCATGAGCCCTTTGTGGAGAGAACGGTTGCGGCTGAAGAGACCAAGACCGGGCGGCTGATTGGCACAGGTATGCTGATTGGTCTGATTCTCTGGCTTTTATATTGTCTTGTACGGTATTTGACAGATAAACATATTAAGTATGCACAGGAGGTTCAGAGCTATTTTGGACTGCCGCTGGTTGGACGCTACAGAGATGAAGACAAGCCGGTTCAGGGAGTTGAAAAGCTGCAGGAACGGGTGACGGCAAGGAAATATGGAGACTGCATTGACAAGGAATACCTGGTGTGTGCTTTGAACCTGTTGGAGAGGCCGCTGTTTTTAAGCGGTGATCTTCAGGAAGCCTCCATAGAGAAGCTTTTGAAGGATATTGCGTCTCATGTTACAGGCAATGGATGCGGAGATCTGCTTCGGCGCGACAGCACGGCTCTGCAGAAGGCCAAGGAAACAGGGAATATTATATTGTTTTTGAAAAAAGGAAGCGCTACGCATACCGGACTGAAAAAAGAGCTGGAATTATGTCATCTTCAGGGGATCTCGGTAGCAGGTGTTGTGGTGGTTGAATAAAATAATCTGCAAAAGGCAGGAAAAGCCTGCGGCTTCTTATGATAAAAGGACAAGGGGGAAATAGGATGAACACCGGAGAGAATTTGGTGTGTGCAGTTGCAGGAACCGGATATGTGGGATTGAGCAATGCGGTGCTTCTGGCACAGCATCATAAAGTATATGCAGTGGATATCCTTCCGGAAAAGGTGGAGCTGATCAATGCGGGGAAATCCCCGATTGCAGACAGTGAGATTGAAGAATACCTGTCCAAAAAAGAACTGAACCTGGAGGCAACTCTTGATGCAGAATCGGCTTACCGGAAAGCAGATGTGATCATCATTGCGGCGCCTACGGATTATGATGACGAAAAAAAATATTTTGACACATCGGCAGTAGGCGCGGTGATCGATCTGGTAATGAAGGTTCATCCGGAGGCTTTGATGGTCATCAAGTCCACGATTCCGGTAGGCTATACGCAGATGATGCGGGAAAAGACCGGAAGCAGAAGGATTATCTTCTGTCCGGAATTTTTGCGGGAAGGGCACGCGCTGTATGATAATCTTTATCCTTCCCGTATTATTGTAGGCGCGGATACATCAGATCCGGAATCTGTGAAATCAGCTCAGTTATTTGCGGGACTTTTGCAGGAGGGCGCGAAAAAAGAAAATATTGATACCTTGTATATGGGAACCACGGAGGCCGAGGCAGTGAAGCTGTTTGCCAATACGTATCTGGCCCTGCGAGTCAGCTTTTTTAATGAACTGGACACCTATGCAGAAATAAAGGGTCTGGACAGCCATCAGATTATTAAAGGGGTGTGTCTGGACCCGCGTATCGGAAACCATTATAATAATCCGAGCTTTGGATATGGAGGATATTGTCTTCCCAAGGATACGAAGCAGCTGCTTGCCAACTATCAGGACGTTCCTGAAAATCTGATAGAAGCGATTGTGGCCTCCAACCGGACAAGAAAGGACTTTATAGCTGAGAGAGTAATGCGGATGGCTCAAAACGGCAGGGAGGAAAAGAAAACCGTTACAGTGGGAGTATTCCGCCTTACAATGAAAGCCGACAGTGATAATTTCCGCCAGAGCAGTATTCAGGGAGTGGTAAGGCGGCTTAAGTCCAGAAATGCGGTGGTTCTGATCTATGAACCGACTCTGAAGGACGGTTCCCGGTTTTATGGTGATGAAGTAGTGAATGATCTGGCCGCCTTTAAAGAAAGATGTGATGTGATCATCAGCAACCGGTATGACAAATGTCTGAATGATGTGGCTCACAAGGTGTATACAAGAGACTTATTTCAAAGAGATTAAAGGTGAATCTGAACTTCAGGCTTAAGCTCGAGGTTTGGTATTAAAATACTGTTTGACAGATCTAATAAAGAAATGTAAACTTTAATAAGAGAATTTGATGTTTGCTGAAGAAACGTGAGGATAAAAGATGAAGGTTGTATTACTAGCGGGTGGATTTGGGACAAGAATCAGTGAGGAAAGTCATTTAAAGCCGAAACCAATGCTTGAGATTGGCGGGAAGCCTATTCTCTGGCATATTATGAAGGAATATTCCTATTACGGATTTAATGAGTTTATTATTTGCGCAGGTTATAAGCAGCATGTAATTAAGGAATGGTTTGCGGATTATTATCTGCACAACAGTGACATTACCTTCGATTTTGCCAATAAAAATCAGATGATTGTGCATAATCATGTGGTGGAGCCGTGGAAGGTGACAATTGTTGATACGGGACTGGAGACCATGACCGGCGGACGTGTGAAGAGGATTCGCAGCTTTGTCGGCGATGAGCCGTTTCTGCTGACATACGGCGATGGAGTGTCGGATATTGACATCCGAAAGCTTGTGGAATTTCATAAATCCCATGGAAAGATTGCGACATTGACGGCAGTGCATATGAGTCAGCGTTTTGGCGTGCTTGGAATTGACAGGGACAATCTGAATGTCACTGCATTCCGGGAAAAGGCTCAGGCGGACGGTTCCAGAATCAATGCCGGTTATATGGTATTCCAGCCGGAGGTGTTCGATTATATTGAGG
>VSNE01000226.1 GCA_009774155.1 Lachnospiraceae bacterium | reverse complement strand
TTCGATTTCCTCTGACAGACAGTTCAGGGAGGATGCAATAAATCCGTCCTCCAATACCTTTCCTCCGTATTTTTCATGATTATTCACAACTACCCCGATAATACGGGAATCATTCTGCGCCAGCAGAAGTCCTGCCATGCTTGGAATATACTGCCGTTCCTCCAGAAGCGTCTGTACCCTTTTCACTGTCTCATCCGATATTTTTTTCGTCTTTCCATGAATAACATTAGAAACAGTGGCCGTACTTAACCCCAGCTCCCCGGCAATATCCGCGATTCTGACTCTCCTTTCTCCCATTCTACTCTTTTTTCCTCTTCTTTGGCCTGGGAGCCGGAAGCTCCCTGCAGGTGGCGGCCGCCAGTCTGCCCAAAAGCTCCCTGTTGTCAACCTCTTCCACGAGGAAATAAGGCTTGGCCCCATCATAGGGAGGCGCCTCCTTCAAATCCGGGCAAACCGCCCGCCCTGCTTCCGTAATCTTCAGAAACAACTGATCACCGCAGATCACCGCAAAAAACTTTCCGTCACAGTAAACGCCGTATTCTCCGAACATCTTCCGATAAGTGATCGTTCCCGTATCCCTCATCTGTTCCGCGGCATACTTTACAAATTCCAATCCGGAAGCCATAGTCTCTCCTTTCTGTTCCCCAAACAGTCCTCTTTGATCTCTGTCCCGCGCTGTCTCTATTCCAGCCGCTCCAGAAGATCCGAAATAATACATCCCACCGTCTCATAATGCACAAAATCCGTCACGCACTGATCCACCAGAAGCTGCGCCCGCGCCGGAAAATCCTCGTCCGCGTCCCAGAACACCAGTCTGAGATGCACCCAGGGAAACGCCTCAAATTCGTAGGATATATCTCCCCCTTCAAGCTTCGTCCCGCCTGCTTTTCTGCATGCAGCTTCCAATTTCTCCAGCCTGCCTGAGTATTCTTTGGCAAAGGGCGTAAGCAGCGGATCAGCCGCCGACGGATTTCGTGACACCACGCCGTCAATCGTATGACCCGGCACCCATTTTCCGGAAATGACCGGCAAATCCTTTGTATAATAAAGCAGATGGTAGACGGACATCGCTTCATTAAAATAAAGCTCCGGTATCCACTCTCCCGCTTCCTGCTTTTCCAAAACCCCGTCTGTCAGCCTTAACCGGTACAGAGCTCCGAAATATGTCAGATAAAGGTAATTATCATCCGTCTTCAGATGCAGAATCCGTGCAATACGCCCGGGAGCATATCCGGAAAACTTTTCCTGCCACTGTCTGCACACTACCTCATAATTGGAAAAAAGTACGCCTCTGCTCTGAAAGGCATGATAATTGACACTCATACAATTCCTTTCCGATGACTAATCCCGGAGGCCGATATAGATATGGATCTCTGTCTCCTCCATATTGTCATCCTGATATTCCTCAAAATCACATACATAAGAACGCGGCAGATCCATTTTCTGAAATTCGGACCAGAAATCCGCCACTGCCTGATGCATATCTCCCTTTACCACGAATTTTGCATAACGCCCTGCCGGAATTGTAAATACATCGGTTCCTTCCGGCAGATTCTCCGCTTTCTCCACCTCGCATACTGCCGCAGCCGTATAATCGCCTTCCGCACCCGATGCATAATCTGTATAAATTCCCAGGGCCTTTTCGTTGGCCTTATGCTCAATAGCCGGATAGACTCCCCCGTAAAAAGGCTTCTGCCATAACCCTGCGATGGCCTCGCTCATATCCGGCGCGCTGTTACTGGTTCTGGCAGACACACCTACCGCCTTTTTCTCCTGCAAAGTTACAATTTCATATGTCATCTCTGATTCCTCTCTTTCCTTTTCCGGATAACAAGAGTATATCAGAGGAAACACGACATCATCCTGTCATGTTTAAAATTTCTACCATTTCTCCTTAAAGCTGCTCTCCTCTTTCAGATCCTGCTTTTCTTCCTTCATTTTCTCAATCCGGATAAAGCGCTGTCTGTGAAGATACAAAAGCAGATCGTCTATCACCTCCGGCTCTCCCTGCACCTCCATCTCCACGCTCCCGTCGTAGCAGTTGCGGACCCACCCCGTCAGTCCCAAAAACCTTGCCTTATAGGTTGCATGGTAGCGGAATCCCACGCCCTGTACCCTTCCGTAAAACCGGATATGCTTTCTTATTATCATCTTGTCTGTCCCCCTGCGTATATTTTTTTCATTGCTTTTATCAGTTCCGCGAACTCCCGGCGAAGCCCCTGCGGCTCTAAAAGCTCGGCCTGCTCCCCAAAGCTCAGCACCCAGCCAAACAGGCTGTCTCTGTCTTCAAATCCCCGGGAAAACAGAAGACTTCCATCCTTCTGCTCCTCAAAGCTGTCCGGCCCGTATTCCTCCACCAGACGCCACTTCATCCCCGGAGCCAGCCGGATCTTTGCATCAATCCCAACCGGAAATATTTTCTTCGCGGATAAATCCGGAACCGGAGCCTCAGACGGCGCAAATTTTTCCCGGGTAGACAAAAGCTCCGTCATCCGGTTCAGCTTGAACAGACGGTAATCCTCCCGCATACGGCACCAGCCCCATACATACCAGGAGGTCCAGTGAAACACCAGATAATAAGGCTCTATCGTCCGCCTGCTCTCCTCCCTGGGAGAAAAATACAGGAAAGTAATCCTTTCCCTGCGCTCAATGGCAGACTGAATCAGTTCTATCTTCGGTGCCAGAGAGGACTTGTACCAGGAGGATAAATCTATCAAAATATGATTGCCGGAGGTCAGAATGTCAGAGTTCCCGACAGCCAGCTTTTCCATTAGCTGCTGATAACGGCTGCTTCCGCTTACGCTGTCCAGACTCCGAAGCCCTGCCAGAATGGCCTGCATATCCCCGGAGGTCAGAAGCGTCCGATCCATCCGGTAGCCCTCCATAATGGAAATTCCGCCGTTTTTTCCCTGTGCTGTCGCAATAGGTATTCCCGCTTTGCAGAGCGCCTCTATATCCCGGTTAATGGTTCTTCTGGACACCTCGAACTTTTCCGAAAGATAAGGGGCCGTAACCTGCTCCTGCTGAAGCAGTACGGACAGGATTCCTATTAAGCGGTCGATCTTCATTGCATAGCCCCTTTCTGATTATTGAAGCAGAGCATACCTCTAAGAGAAAAGCCCTTCCTCAAATCTGGTTCCGGATACAGACTCATCCGTCTGCTTCCCCCAGCTTATACCCAATTCCCCACACGGTCTGAATATACACCGGCTTTCTGGGGTCATCCTCCACCTTCGCCCGCAGACGGCTGATGTGGACATTCACTGCATTCTCGTCTCCCAGATAAGCGTCCTTCCATACCTGATTGTAAATCTGCTCTTTTGTATACACTTTCTTCGGGTGCTTTAAAAGCAGCTTCAATATCTCGTATTCTCTTGCCGTCAGGTCCAGCAGTACTCCGTTTTTTGCGACTGTATACGCCTCTGTATCCATCATCAGCGCCCCGCATATCAGTTTCTTTGTCTCTTCCTGAGCCGATGCCTGCGCATATCTGGTATTTCTGCGGATATTTGCACGAATCCGCGCCACCACCTCGGTCAAAGAAAAAGGCTTTGTAATATAATCATCTGCTCCAAGTCCCAGTCCGACGGTTTTGTCCATGTCCGTATCCTTTGCCGTTATAATGATAATAGGCGCCGTACTGGTCTGCCGGATATATTTCATCACATCCAGACCGCTTTTTTTGGGAATCATCAGATCCAGAAGCACACAGTCAAACCTGCTCTCCCGGAACCGCTCGCAGCCCTCCTGCCCGTCGTATGCGGATACCAGATCAAAGCCCTCGGCAGCCAGATAATTGCAGAGCATCTCGCTTATCTCTTTATCATCCTCTATTAAAAGAAGTTTCATTTCCCCCAACCCCTCTGTCCTCATTTCTTTACAAACCGCTTTCTTCTGTCCTATACCAGACCCAAAGCCGCCCGGACGCAGACTGCAATTTCCTAAATTATACTTTACTTTTCATTCTCTATCAATGCATCAGCCCAAAAATACTGCGTGAGTTTTCCGGCTTATCAACACAGAATGCAACACGGGCACGAAAAAAGCGGCCAAATAAGCCGCCTTTTCATGGAGATAGCAGGACTCGAACCTGTGACCCTCTACACGTCAAGCAGATGCTCTCCCAGCTGAGCTATATCTCCATGGAATGATTGTAACATGATTACTTCCAAAATACAAACAAATTTTAACGGATCATCAGTTTCCCGTCTCTCACATCCAGCAGGCATCTTCCGCCCCGCTTCAGTCTGCCGAACAGCAAAAGCTCTGCCAGCAGCGGCTTTACCTCCCCCGCAATGACACGGTCAATCTCCCTTGCTCCGTATTCTTTTGTGATTCCCGCCCTTCTTACATATTCTGCAGCCTCCGGCGTCGCGGCAAATTCCACCTTCCGGGCCTTCAGTCTGTCCGCCAGCTCCTTCAGCTTCTTCTCCGTAATCTTCTCTGCCATCTTATCATCCATACTGCAAAACAGTACAATCCGGCTTAAACGGTTCCTGAATTCCGGCTGAAAGGTCTTGTTTACCGCATCTGTCAGCGCTTCCATATTTACAGCCGGACTGCCGAACCCAATCCGGCTCTTTCCCACCTGTCCGGCCCCTGCATTGGATGTCATGATTAGAATCGTATTTCTGAAGTCCGCCTTTCTGCCCTGGTTATCTGTCAGCGTCGCATAATCCATAACCTGCAAAAGCACATTAAAAATATCCGGATGGGCTTTCTCAATCTCATCCAGCAAAAGCACTCCATGAGGGTGGCGGCGGATTTCTTCTGTCAGGATTCCTCCCTCCTCATATCCCACATAACCGGCAGGCGCGCCGATTAATTTTGCCACCGTATGCTTCTCTGCATATTCACTCATATCAAAACGCAGAAAGGATATCCCAAGCGCTTCCGACAGCGCCTTCGCAAGCTCTGTCTTTCCCACCCCGGTAGCGCCCACGCACAGAAACGAAGCAATGGGCGTATTTTGTTCATTCAGCCCTGCCCTGGAGAATT
>VSNE01000225.1 GCA_009774155.1 Lachnospiraceae bacterium | reverse complement strand
TTTCATATATTTCTTCTTTTAGTGATTGAAGCTCCGCATATAATTTTTGAATCATATGGGTGTTAAGCATAATAAATTCACTATAGCGAACGCCAAAATCATACTGCTCATTGCCGTTTTCGTCCAAATCCGGGATCTCGGTATATTTTCCGTTTTTATTTTTTACGGTTTTATATTTTAGATCCTTGCAGTATGCGCTTAATTCGGTATCCTCTAGCCCTACTGAATCCATGGATTCTTTTAAATGCTGGGCTATGATTCCAATATGCGTTCTGTCACCGCCGTTAAACATAAAGCTGACTGGTTTAAGCCGGAAAAATAATTTCTCGTATTTGTCCGAGATCTCTTCTATATGATGCTTTTTATTGATATCAGAAGTATTTATTTCCGACTTTCCGGCGTATAGCTGTATCCATTTATGGCCGGGCAGTCCGCAGGAACAGGTTTCGTCAAACGAGGGGCACACGTCGCTGTCAAAAAACCCTCTTCCGCTTACCTGCAGCATATTTTTGCTAAATTCATACCTGTCTCCTATGCCAATCTGAACCGGGCTTGAAAATGCGACATGATTTGGATACAGAAAAATTGAATTAAGAATATGCTCCAATCTGCCGCCGTCATCGATAAGACATATTTCAGCGCTGGCAGAGGTTGGCAGAGCTTTTAACAGCAATAAGTTTGTGGTGATTGTTCCGTTAACGATAGTAGTTTCAGTCTCATAAGTAATTGCTGTATCGTTATTATCCAATCTGCTGCCAACCCCTTCCATAAAGCCGGAACTGGTGATAGCTGCTCCGGAAATTTTACCGCCGGAAATTTCACTTCCGCTGATAATTCCCGAAATGTTTACATCTGTAGCGTATAAATTTCCTTTATGGCTGACACGGAAAGGCGAATCGGAATAGTTATTATGATTGGTTCCTCCCACGGCGAAGCTCCACATGCTGTTTTCAGACGGCTTTTGTATTACAATAGTTCCGGTGGATGAATCTCCGGCATATATTTTATCGGTATCAATTGTGAAGCCGCTGATGGAGCCGGATGTGGCCGTAATGTTTCCTTTCATAGTCACATTGCCGGAGGAGTCTACCGTGAAATTATATTCGGAGGAATTATATCCCAAATTGACTGCTCCGTTATGAAAGAACTGCGCCTTTGCTCCTGTTGTGTCATTTGGCAAAGGCGATCCTAATCCAATAGCGACATTGCCTTCCTTCTTCAGAGTGGTATAGAGCGAATTGTTTTGTGAATAAATCTCATTATTTCCTATCGTCCAGCCGCCGATGACGGAATCTGAGGATGCGGTAATTTTACCCTCAACAGAAAGAGAAGAGCCGTTCCATATCAGCTTTCCTCCGATATTCATTCCGCCTTTTGTAAAATAAGCAGTGTTTTCAGGTTTTCCTCCGGAAATGTTGAAACCGTCCGTACCGACATATACGCCGGCAATGGCTGTGTTTTCCGCGTTTTTAATATCCCCGTTTCTGATATAGGTAGGACCGATATAGAAGCCTGAACGGCCTCCGATATAACTGGAGGTAACCTTTAATATCTCGTCGCTCCAGGTTAATTTTCCCCCTCCGAAGCTGAAGTTTCCTGTTTCCAGATTGATGACGGAGCCTTTGGTGTTATCAGCGGCTCCGTCTGTGCCGTTATATGCCAGATCCCGAATATATCCGGTTCTGACGCATTTGCCGTTCACCTCTGTAGTGCCGTTATACAGTCCTTTGAAGGTTGCGGATTTGGCGGTTATGGAATTGACATCAATGGTATCCAGAATCACGTTGGTCACGCGTGTTCCGAAGGCTTCGCTGTTTAAAAGCTTTGTCAGCATCGTATTGCTTATGGCGGCATCGACAGAATCCGGATCTTTGGATGCACTACCGGAACCTCCGGAGCCGGAAGAGGATACGGCAGACAGACCCAGCAGGCTTTCCAGATCAGATACCTTTGTTTTAGAACGTACATAATTGCTGAACGTAATTGTAAAGTCGCCGGATGACGGCAGACACGGATTAAAGGTATAACCGACCATACGCAGCTTTACATAGGTATGATCCTTATACTGGACATACATATAATTGCCGGGTTTAAAATCCTCCCACAGGCATTGGAATTCAGGCAGCCCAAGCAGATTATCGGAGCTTATGCTGAAGGTGAGCTGGGGACGGGAGAGGAGAGACAGGTGTTCTTTTCCGTCCTGCAGAAGCTCATACATAATATCTGCCCTGGAATCGGAGGTATCGATGGAGGTGACCAGAATATTAGGATTATTATATTCAGCGTCCCTGTACAGCAGATGGATGATTCTGCATTCCTCTGCCGTGAAACAGCTTTCAAGGGTTACCTCCCGGGCAAGCTGCGTTCTTTTTTGCTGTATGGCGGACAGGGATTCTTCGAGCTGTGAAATTTGCTGAAGTAAAGTATCCAGATATGTCTGCGCGGACTGTCTGTGATTGTAGTGCTCCATATAGATATCATAATAGTAGTCTTCTTCCAGATTGCCCAGGGCCTCTTTCTCCTCGCCGGTTAACTGACTCCATGACTTTATATGGTCGGAATCAGGCGATACCCTCTTGACGGAGGATTCGGCCAGCAGGTTCATATCCTGCGTATATTTGTCGATCTTTGCCTGAAGCTCGATGGAGCCGTACAGGCTCCATTCGGTTTCCCAGGCAGAGATAGCATCTTTGTACTCTGACAGATTTTCAGATGTCCATTTTTCCGGCCTTGAGTAGTACGGATGTGTCGCGATTGCACACTCGATTTCTTTTATTGTGGATCGGTATGTTTCATAGTCGTACCAGTACATGGTTGTCCTGATATAATTTTCATTTACGCTTCCGTCCGCATGGAGGCCTGCAGTCCCGTAATCCTCCTTATATAAGGTGATAAGGGCTGCCAGAAGGTTTTTGTAGGTGGTAAGCGAGGCCTGCAGCTCATCCGGGGTATAGGTTCCCCAGTTTGTTTTCAGAATGTCGTTTGGAACTCTGTATTTTATCTCATAAATCTGCTTCTGGCAGGCGCTGTAATCTTTTGAGCACTGAATATAGGAGGGGCGTTTAGACTCTCTGTAATCCATATAACTCCTGTATTTTTCCGCCAATTCGTCCGACACATAGATCCTCCTGCCGTCAGAATCCCTTGCATTTAATTTATAGCTGATATCCTCAATATAAGGCAGGCCGAAATTTACCGGTTCAATGCCCAGATCATCTGCGCCGGTTACATAGAGTCTTGTGCATAAGGTATCCTCATTGCAGGAAATATTCATAGAATTGACCAGTGTCTCGTAGGACATTACGATTCCTGTGTTATTTCCAATCTGTTCTGCAGGGGTAACATGGACCTTTCTGGCGGAAATATCAAAATGGACAACGCAGCGAATCGTCTGCGCCAGAGTCTGGGTCAGAAAGGAATAGATATTCTCATCGGCTTCAAACTGATATTTTTTATTTGCCAGAGTATAGTCTCCCTGGCTTACCCCGTAGATTTCGCCCACGGACCAGTTGCCGCCGGTATTTTTAAGCGCCATACATAACAGGCTTAGCTGCTCCCTGTATCTGGTATAATAGGAGATAAGCTCTATAATTCTGTTCCGGAAGAGAGGAGTGAGAGTGATGTCCGTGGTATGCCCGTCGGAGGAGTCATAGCTGCAGAGCACATATTCCGTAAGCATATAATCGGTCAGCCCGTCGTCTCCGGTATAGGGCGTCAGCCTGTTTTTTAAACGCGGGATGATGGAAAGCAGCTCTGTGATTTCCTCCATAAGCTTATCGTCTGTAATCCGGATATCGCCGGCCTGGTCCAAAACCCCGTAATATCCTGCGTTGTATTTATCCAGAACCTCCTGTAGCTGCTCCGGAAACAGGTTGTACAGTACAATCCAGTCATAAGGAATCCCTGTATAAGGATTGATCAGTATTTCCGTCTCGCCTTCTTCATATGCCACCAGGTATTCCATTGAAGTATGAGCGCCCATATTAAAGGATAATCTGCAGTTCTTGTCCTCCAGTTCCACATCGCAGCCATAGGCTGTGATGCTTTTCTCTTCCTTTATTCCGTCTGTGGAAATACCGGGCTGCTTCATCTTGAACAGGCCTGTCTTTTCCACAAACAGGTACATTCCTTCCTGAAGATGATCGTACCATGACGGTTTCTCTCCTGAATTTGTGCGGACAGTAAAATTAAGCTCATATTGCTGATTCAGGCCGACGCTCAGAGAGGAGCTGCTTTCATCAATATACTCATTCAGGCAGACAATCAGCTCCCCGGACGGCTTGGCCAGATAAATACTCAGCGGCTCCGGTTTATTAAAATAATCGATCGTAAACATCAGAACCCTCCTGACTTTATAATATATCTTGCGTTGATTTGGATCTTTGATATGGTATTTGTATTTGGCATAGAGAAAACGAGACGGTTGTTTCCATGCACAAATCTCATCCAGTAAAACGTATATAATTCGGCGGACGCATAGCTGTCGGCCGCTGCGTCCGGCAGGACAAGCCCCACATCGTTCATGGCTATCAGATGATGGTTTTCATCAGTAATCTGCTGTCTTTGGCAGTCCAGAAGCAGTGTGGAAATTCCCTCCGGCATGGTCAGAGCCATAGAATGATTATTATCAGTTATATTTTTGATAATTATTTTTTCTGTCCCGTTAAAGGCGGCCTCTGAGAATATTCTGATTTCCGGTTTTAAATAATCCCGCTGTTCCGCGGAGGCATTTTGGAAGCTTCCTTCCACGTCTCCCACAAAAGAGTTGATTTTGTAAGTATTTGATATGACAGAAGAAAATCCAAAGGGAGCGTTACAGGTAAAAGTAAGATACAGCCCGCAGCATTCGTGCGCGGCAATAAAGGGCTGAATGTCTGTAAATATGCCGAAATAATAAACATCGTCTCCCCCGTCATACGGCAGGACCAATAGAGGGTCGGGAGTATCCGGGCTTTCCAGCCAGGAGCGGAGGGCGTGGATCTCTTCTCCGGTCAGCTGGTAAT
>VSNE01000224.1 GCA_009774155.1 Lachnospiraceae bacterium | reverse complement strand
CAATTACCCATACATTTTTGAATATTATAGGAAGTATATCCTTGCCATGTCAAGAATGATTCCCAAATTCCTAATATTAACACAGTCGTAAAACCTGCGGAAAAGGAAGGTATACCATATGATAAAAATAGCGTTTTGTGACGATGATTTGTCCACGTTAAATGAACTCAGCGTCTTGCTTGACCAATATCGTGCGGAGCGCAGCTGTAATATTACATATGCGGCATTTCAAAGTCCTTTGGAACTGCTTGCAGACATTGAAAAAGGAATGCGCTTTGACATTCTCTTTCTGGATGTCATCATGCCCGGTGAAAATGGAATCAGCGCCGCCAGAGAAATCCGGCAGTATGACAGCGCAGCAAAAATAATCTTTTTAACATCGTCCTCCGAGTTTGCCGTACAGTCTTACACTGTCGGCGCATATTTTTACCAGATGAAGCCAGTCCGGACCGAAAGCTTTTTTAGGCTGATGGATTCTGTTATTGACGACTGTAAAAAATCACGGCAATGCAACCTGATTCTGCAATGTAAAAACGGCGTCTCGCGGATTGATTTGGAGAGGCTGGAATACTGTGAGGTCATCGGACGCACTTTATTGTTTCATATGGAAAATGGAATTGTTTTGGAAAGCACCGGGAGTCTGAACGATTTGTGCAGGATACTGGCTCCATACAAAAATTTTTTACGTTCCCACCGTTCCTTTCTAATCAATATGGAATATATCTGCAATATTTCCTACAAGGTAATTACGATGGACAGCCGTGCGGAAATTCCTATCCCCCACGGAAAATGCTCCAAAATCAAGAACCTCTATCTTGAATACGCATTCAGCAGAAAGCAGGTCTTTATCTCATGAAAGCAGTGTCTATGATAAACCTTGCCTCTGTGGGGATTTTTGGCATAATTCTGTCCGCCAGGTTCTGCGATATCCGCTGGACGCGGCATAAGATGCTGTTCATGGCAGGCAGTATGTCCGCAGTCATGCTGTTTCAAGGCATCGCCTGCTTTTTTACCGATGTGTATATCGTCAAATACCTGTACCCGATGATTACGCATATTCCCCTGGCAATCGTTCTTTGCATTTTAAGCGGAGAATTTATCTGGCCGCTGATTTCGGTCCTAACCGCATATCTGTGCTGCCAGCTTCGCCGGTGGTTTGCGCTGCTTGTTGTGGTAACGTTTTCAGGAGGGACGATAATGCAGTCTGCCGTAGAGCTCCTTGTCACGCTGCCGCTCCTGCTGCTTTTGCTGCGGTTTTTCGCACCGTCTGTCCGTTCCATTTCACACTATACAGCAACTGAAAAATACCTGTTTGGCCTGGTTCCCTTACTATATTACGGTTTTGATTATCTGACAGTATTCTGCGCCGGCCTGCTTTCAGCGGGAAATCCTGCCGTGATAGAATTCATGCCTTTTGTATGCAGTGCATCTTATTTAATATTTGTGATCCGCGTCTCAAAGGACGAACAAATCCGTATCCGGTTGGAACAGACACAGGGAATCCTGAACCTGCAGATGACGCAGGCTGTCAGGGAAATCGCGGCTCTTAGGGAATCTCAGCAGAAATCAAGCGCATACCGGCATGACCTGCGCCACCATATGCAATACATTCTCTCCTGCATAGAAAACAAACGCTCCGAACAGGCGCGGGCATATATCCGGAAAATCTGTTCGGATATCGAAGCGGCAAAAATTATTATCTACTGTGAAAATGAAGCGGCAAATCTTATTTTTTCTGCCTTTTCCAGACGAGCCAAAAACCATGGCATCGCAATCAGCATCAAGGCAGCGATTCCGCAGAATATCCCCATATCAGAAAGCGACTGGTGTGTGCTGCTGTCCAATGCCCTTGAAAACGCGCTGCACGCCTGTCAGCGGCTGAAAGAAAAAGGGGAGTCCGGCTCCATTAATGTTTTTTCATATAAAAAAAACGGAAAATTGTTTTTGCAGATTACCAATTCCTGTGAGGAAAATATTGTATTCTCCCATGGAATTCCGGTTACCACCAATCCGGGTCACGGAATCGGCGTACGCAGTATCTGTACCATTGTAGACCATTACGGCGGCATATACACTTTTTCTGTTAAAAATGGCCTGTTTATTTTACGTATGTCATTTTAAATCAGCAGTCTCATTTTTATGCGCAAGCCCGTGAAACAGAATGATACCGCTAAATTGTTGCAGGCAATTCCATGACAAATTTCGTTCCTTCTCCTGCCGTGGAATAAACATTAACCGTACCGCCGAGTTCAGCCACAATGCTGCGGACAATATACAGCCCCAGTCCCGTACCGTTTCCTTTATTGTTCTTCCCCACGTAGAAGCGCCGGAAGACAAACGGCAGTTCATTCTCCGGAATACCACAGCCAGTATCCTCCACGATCATGCGGACTTTACCATCCTCCAGTTCTGCGGACACCGTAATGCTGCCCTCACGCGGGGTTGCCCTGAGCGCATTGTAAATCAGATTTTCAAAAAGTATATTCAATTTTTCCGGCTGGGCTGTCAGAAATGCATCCTGCCGGCGCGGCTTTACGGTAAAATACACCGACTGTACTTCGGCCTCTCCATGATAGACGGCATAAAGCTCCGAAAGCAGCTTTGCAACTGACACCCTGACCCATTCTTCTTCAATTTTATCAAGCTCATTAATGGCTGAGAGTCCCTGTAAACGGCGGATCATTTCCCGCTGTCGGGCTTCCGCCTGATCCAGGTAGCCGCACAGCTCCGCATCCATACCCACGCCGCTGCGGCGGATTGCCTCGATAAAAGACTGTGTGGCAAATACCGGCGCCTTTAAGTCATGCGCCATATCGGAAAAGAAAGCCTTGCGTTCCTCCAAAAGCAAATTGATTTCCTCGGTACGTTTCTTCACCTGTTCCTCCAGATGATTTGTGAGCGCATCGTTTTCCCTCAAAATACGGCGGCTGCGCGATACCATCATTACCCCAAACAGCACCACCAGAAAAAGTCCGCACCATTCAAATTGCCAGAAAAACCGGATCGGCTCGAAATGATTGGAAAAAAACAGATTGTGAATCAATCCCCCGCCAAACACTGCGCCGCCTGTCAATGTATAGCGGCTCTCCCAGCTTTTTATCCTCATGCCCTTCAAGGTGAAAAATACAGCGCAGCAGAAAGTAAAAATATAGTAAAGGTCGGTCAGCCTCCCATGCGCCAAAACCGCCCACGGTATTACCGGAATAAGCAGACATAAAGCAATCAGAATTACAGACAGCGTCAGCAATACGCCCCGCGCCCATTTCCACACTCTGAAGCTGTCTGCTCCGGAGGCAAGAACCGTGAGCCGCACGACACAAAAGCACAGGCCGTACAGTGACATACCTTGTATCAGAAACCAGTACTGTACCGCCTGCATGGAAAAAAGAAATACAAAATAGCGGAACATATAAAGCGTATAGCAGCAGCACATCACCCCAAAGCAGCGGCTGAGGCTTCCTCCCGTCCTCCACAAAAAGAGCGTGAACGCCGCCAGCGCCAGAGGCAGAAAAAATGCCAGCGCATAAGCAAAGCCTTGAACATTGCCAATTCTCGAAAGCGTCCCCGCCCTGCCCAGCGCAGGGGGAAAATACATGCCGCTGTAATATCCAAGCTTTGACGAAGTCTCCACAGTCAGGACATGGTCGCCCGGCGTCATCAGAAACGTAATGCTTCCATTGCCTTTGCCTGCCGCAAGCTGCGTCCCGTCCAGAAAAATTTTGTACCATAAGGATAACTGCGGAAAATCCACCGACACAGCCACAGGCTCGCCGTCATAACGCATCGTCAGCCTGTAGCATGCCTTCCCGTGAGGTGAAATCGACAAATCTCTCCTCTGAAGGTTGGAAAATTCGCCGATATAAGTAGGCTTATCGGTTACGCGTCCGTCAGTAAGCAGCCATCCGTCAATAAGAAAAACGGGATTGTCACGCTCCAAATCCCGCCGGCTTATATTTATCACGCCTGATTTCCCATAAGGAGGCGGCGTTTTATATTTGTTATCCACATAAAAGAGCAGCATAAAAAAGGCCGCCAGTGCAGTCAAAACGGCCAGTATCTGCAACAAATTCTTTTGCCGCTCCATGCCTTTGCCCCTCCTCTTTGCGAAACTGCTCCATTAACGATCCGGCGGAACAAAACGGTAACCCTGCCCCCATACCGTCTCTATAAAATGATGTTTTCCCCACGCCTTTTCCAGCTTTCTCCGAAGGCGTGACATATGCAGCTGCACTGTCTGCCCTCCGTCCCACGGCCGACCGCTCCACACTGTTTCAAAAAGCTCCTCCGGCGTAAAAACATGTCCTGCCCGCTCCGAAAGCTGCCGCAGAAGGTCAAACTCAAGAGGTACAAGGTTCAGTTCTTTTTCATCAATAAACGCCCTTCGTCCTGCCAGATCCAGCAGAAGCGGGCCGTATCTGAACCGGGGCCTGTCGGATGCCGCCTGCCTGATACGCGTCTCCACCTTTGCCCAGAAAAGCCCGGCGGGCGTGTCCTTGGTAATATAATCTGCGCCGCCTGCTTCAAAACCCTTCACCTGTTTATCCGTCTCGGTAAAACTGCTCAAAAAAATAACAGGCCCCCGCGTCAGCCTGCGGAGCTTCTCGCAAAGTAAAAATCCATCCTCTCCGGGAAGCATCACATCCAGCAGCACACAGTCATATGTTCCGTCCGCTGCCCGCTTAAGCGCCTCCTCCCCGCTTGCCGCCAGTTGTACCATACAGCCATGACGGCGCAGAATATCCGCCCAAAGCCCGCGGTCGGCAGGTTCGTCATCCACCAGAAGAATGCGCCACGGGCCCTCGGAATGTTCCGTTTTTTCAGGCGCCTCTGCCTGCATCTCCCTTTTATGAAGCAGAAAGTGCATATAGGCATCCTGAACCTGCTTAAGCCTCTGACGCGCCACCGGGATTGTATGTCCATTATTTGTTACAATACTTCCCCCGCTGACAGCCTGGACATAGTTTAAATTTACAAGATAAGAACCATGAACCTTCAAAAATTCCGGTCTGGACAAAAGTTTT
>VSNE01000223.1:1310-5023 GCA_009774155.1 Lachnospiraceae bacterium | reverse complement strand
TTCCTGCTGTTTATTCTATTTCCGGACTAATCCTCAAGGGATTCCTTCAGCTTATTCATAAAGCTTTTTTTCTTCGGCCTTGCGCCTTCCCCTTTTTCCTTCTGGTTCAGCGAATTTCCGCTCTCCATATCGTACTCCTTCAGAGCTTCCTTAGCCGCATGACTTAAGTTCGTCGGAACCCCAATCACCAGTGTCACATAATGATCTCCGCGCACGTTTTTGCTGCGCAGAGACGGCATGCCTTTTCCGCGCAGGCGTACTCTCGTATCGGTCTGAGTGCCCGCCTTTACATCATACTCCACTTCTCCGTCCACTGTCTTAATCCGTATTGTTCCCCCAAGGGCAGCTATCGGAAAGCTGATCGGAACCGTGGAAAAAATATCCATATCCTGCCTCTGGAATAAGGGGTGGCGGGATACCATGACCTCCACCAGAAGATCTCCTCTTGGTCCGCCGTTAATACCCGGCTCTCCCTTTCCCCGGATGCGGATGCTCTGTCCGTTGTCAATTCCCGCCGGTATCGTGACAGAAATCTTCTTCCTGCCGGAAATATATCCTGTTCCATAGCAGTCCGGACACTTCTCTTTGATAATTTTACCGGTTCCGTTGCACTCCGGGCACGGACGCACATTCTGCACCATGCCGAACAGAGACTGCTGGGTATATACTACCTGTCCCTTGCCTCCGCATTTTGAACAGGTCTGCGGGGAGGTTCCCGGCTTTGCTCCGGTTCCCCGGCACTTTTCACATTCGTCCTTTAATGTCAGCTCCAGCTCCTTTTCGCAGCCCTTTACAGAATCATCAAAGGTGATCCGGACGCTGGCGCGCACATCCGCGCCGCGCATGGGCCCGTTGCCTGCTCTGCGGCTTCTGCCGCCCCCGAAAATATCCCCGAAAATATCTCCGAAAATATCCCCCATATCCGCGCCGCTGAAATCAAAGCCGCCGAAGCCGCCTGCGCCGCCTCCCTGTTCAAAGGCCGCATGGCCGAACTGATCGTACTTCTTTCTTTTTTCCTCATCACTTAAAATGGCATAAGCTTCAGAGGCTTCTTTAAATTTCTGTTCTGCTTCCTTATCCCCCGGATTCATATCCGGATGATACTTTTTCGCCAGCTTGCGGTATGCGCTTTTGATGGCGGCATCATCCGCATTCCGATCCACGCCGAGGACTTCATAATAGTCTCTTTTTGTCTCTGCCATATCTATTTACCTCTCGATATCAATACCGGGACCTGAAGCATACTGCTCCAGGCCCCTAAACAACCGCTTAAAAGGTTTTTCCTCACAATTATTTTCTATACCTCGCGGTAATCCCCGTCAACCACATCGTCCGCCGGGCCGGAAGACTGTGCGCCGCTCATATCCGGTCCCGCACTCTGCGCGCCGCCTGCTGCCTGCGCCTGTTCGTACATCTTCTGGAACAGCTTCTGAGCCGCATTCATCAGATCCTCTTTTCCGGACTTCAGCGCGTCAAGATCGGAATCAGAAATATCCGGCTGGTTTGCGGTTCTGTCAAGCGTCTCTTTCAGAGAAGCGATCTTCTCCTCCACAGCAGCCTTCTCGGAAGCGTCCAGATTTGCGCCTGCCTCCTCCAGAGCCTTCTCTGTCTGGAATACCATAGCGTCCGCGTCATTTCTCGCGTCGATGGCCTCTTTTCTCTTCCTGTCCTGGGCCTCGAACTCTGCGGCTTCCTTCACTGCCTTCTCGATATCGGAATCGGACATATTGGAGCCTGCAGTAATTGTAATGTGCTGCTCCTTGCCGGTTCCCAGATCCTTTGCGGATACATTTACAATACCGTTTGCATCAATATCGAAGGTAACTTCAATCTGAGGAACTCCCCGGCGCGCAGGCGGGATTCCGTCCAGACGGAACTGTCCAAGAGATTTATTGTCTTTCGCAAACTGTCTCTCACCCTGTACCACATTAATATCAACTGCAGTCTGATTATCCGCAGCGGTGGAGAAAATCTGGCTCTTCTTAGTCGGAATCGTCGTATTTCTCTCGATCAGGCGGGTTGCAACTCCTCCCATAGTCTCGATAGACAGAGACAGAGGCGTAACATCCAGCAGCAGAATATCGCCTGCGCCGGCATCGCCTGCCAGCTTTCCTCCCTGGATGGAAGCGCCCAGCGCCACACACTCATCCGGATTCAGGGTCTTGCTCGGCTCATGTCCGGTTAACTGCTTTACTTTATCCTGAACTGCCGGAACACGGGTGGAACCGCCTACCAGAAGAACCTTTCCAAGCTCGGACGGGCTGATTCCCGCGTCGCGCAGCGCCGCCTGCACCGGGCTTGCGGTACGCTCTACCAGGTCATGAGTCAGCTCATCAAACTTCGCTCTGGTCAGATTCATATCAAAGTGCAGAGGCCCGTCGCTGTTCATACTGATGAACGGGAGGTTGATATTGGTGGTAGTTGCGGAGGAAAGCTCTTTTTTTGCCTTCTCTGCGGCTTCCTTTAATCTCTGAAGCGCCATCTTATCATTGGACAGATCCACGCCGTTCAGCTTTTTGAACTCAGCCAGCATCCAGTCCGTAATTTTCTGGTCAAAATCATCACCGCCCAGACGGTTGTCGCCTGCAGTTGCCAGAACCTCAATAACGCCGTCGCCGATTTCGATAATGGAAACGTCAAAAGTACCGCCGCCAAGGTCATATACCATAATTTTCTGTTCTTTTTCATTATCCAGCCCATATGCAAGCGCCGCTGCAGTCGGCTCATTGATGATACGCTTTACTTCCAGGCCCGCAATCTTGCCTGCGTCCTTGGTCGCCTGTCTTTGAGCATCGTTGAAGTATGCCGGCACAGTGATAACTGCCTCCGTCACCTTCTCGCCCAGATAATTCTCGGCATCTGCCTTCAGCTTCTGAAGAATCATTGCGGAAATCTCCTGGGGAGAATATTTCTTCTCGTCAATAACCACTCTGTAGTCAGTTCCCATATGTCTCTTGATGGAAGAGATCGTTTTTTCTGAATTGGTAACCGCCTGACGCTTTGCCGGCTCTCCCACCAGACGCTCTCCTGTTTTCGTAAATGCCACGATAGACGGAGTGGTCCTTGCGCCTTCTGTATTTGCGATAACGGTCGGTTTGCCGCCCTCCATAACGGATACACAAGAGTTTGTGGTTCCTAAATCAATACCAATAATTTTGCTCATTTTTATTTCCTCCTATATGAAATATATGATTAGTTTGCTACCTTTACCATGCTGTGGCGAAGCACTGCATCTTTATATTTATAGCCTCTCTGAAATTCTTCAGAGACTACATTCTGGCCAAGCTCCTCATCCTCCACATGCATCACCGCATTGTGCAGGCCGGGATCAAATTCCTGCCCTACCGCCTCGATGGGGGTTACGCCCAAATCCGTCAGCACGGTCATAAGCTGTTTATAAATCATCTCCATGCCGCTTGCCACCGGGCTTTCCTTTTCCTCCTCCGGAATACTTTTAATTCCTCTCTCAAAGTTATCCACAACCGGAAGAATTTTTTCAATCACATCCTTTGCCCCGATTGCATACATCTGAGATTTTTCTTTTTCCGTACGGTTGCGGAAGTTTTCAAACTCTGCCAGCTGGCGCTTTACTTTATCCGTCAGCTCCGCAATCTGCTCATCCTTTTTATCCTTCTTCTCTTTCTTTTTAAAGAATCCTTTTTTCTCACTTCCGGCATCCGAAGCCGTCTCCCCGGTATCGGAGGCTTCTGCCG
>VSNE01000223.1:0-1300 GCA_009774155.1 Lachnospiraceae bacterium | reverse complement strand
CCTGTTCCTGTTCAAATTCATTTTTTTCTTCCCCTTATGTTTCCGCCTTTCTATTTGTGGAAAACGTCATCAAGCTGCTCCATCAATGTCTTCAGCGTACTCATAACGTTCTCATAATCCATCCTCTTTGGTCCGATAATTCCTATTGTTCCCTGCAGTCCCTGACCCAGCTCATAGGTGGCTGTCACAACGCTGCAGTCCTTCATGCTCTTAATGGGCGATTCACTTCCGATATATACCTGGATTCCCTTTTCTTCCTTGCTCAGCGTCTCAGTCACCAGTTCTGCCAGTATCTGCTTCTCCTCCAGCGTCTGAATCAGCTCGCTCGCCTTTCCATTGTCGCTGAGCTCCGGATAACGAAAAATATTGGTTGCCCCGCCTGTATAAATCTCCATCCCTTCATCAGAATAAATAGCTTCTGCCACGGCATCCACCACATCGCTGATAATATTACTATGGATGCCTGCCTGCTCTTTCATACTGGAAATCATCTGCAGATTAATCTCTGCAATCGTCTTCCCGTTCAGCATCGTATTCAGAAGAATGTTCAGCTTAAGAATACTTTCTGCATCCAGCTCCTCACAGACAGGAATCAGTTTGTTCCGGATGACATTGCCTTCAGCGACGATAACAGCCAGAATCTGATTCGCATCCACCTTCGACAGCTGAATAAATTTCAGTTTGTTCTGGTGATACTGCGGCGCCGAAATCATTGTGGCATAATTGGTATTGCTGGCAAGCACCTTCACAACCTGCTTCAGCACCTGCTCCATTTTATCTGTCCGCCGAATCATCAGCTCCTTCAGCTCTGTGACCTCGCGGTCCTTTTCCTGTATCAGATGATCTACATACAAACGATATCCCTTATCGGAAGGAATCCGGCCTGCTGAAGTATGAGGCTGTATAATATACCCCATCTCTTCCAGGTCAGACATTTCATTGCGGATCGTGGCAGAGCTTAATTTCAGATCTGAATACTTGGAAATCGTTCTTGAACCTACGGGTTCCCCGGTTTCCAGATAGGTCTGGATAATCGCATACAGAATTTTTATTTTTCTCTCATCCAGTTCCACGACCTCACATTCCTCCTTTAGCTTGTTAGCACTCGATAAATAAGAGTGCTAATATTTTCTGTAGTTAAAGATAGCACCCTGCAGGGTGCTTTGTCAATAGGTTTATAAAATTTTTATATATGTGCCGGGTATGAATGCAAAAAATATCTTCGCCCACCGCCTGCCTGCTTATCGTGACCGCAGAAACTCCTAGTGTCTTGCCGCCTTTTCATCATCCGGATAGCTTT
>VSNE01000222.1 GCA_009774155.1 Lachnospiraceae bacterium | reverse complement strand
CATTTTCCTGTTATAGTATCACTATAAAAGTTGCACCAAGGTTTTTCATTTATAAAAGATGATTTTCATAAAATGAGTGGATAGTTTTGGCAGCTTAAAAATGGGGGCGGCAGACCGTCAGCGCGCAAACGGATACCGTACCTCGACTAACAACAACAGCGTTCAGACTGCAGTGGAAACTGTATGTTTTGGGCGCTTTTATTATTTCTGGCCTTCAGGGATTACATGCTGCGGAAATTCAAGAAAAATATCCATAGCTTTCCATAGAAAAATATGATAGAATAGGAGAAAACTGCCCTAAACGGAGTAAGCTCCGAAGACATTCAGGCAAAAAATATATTACATAAGAAAGGAGTTATTCCAAATATTATGAAACAATTTTTTGGTATCAGTCAAAAAGGCAATCTGCGAGAAGCGGTCAGAGGACTGACAAACCCCCAACTTATCTTTTTGATGTCTAATGCCGATCAATTTGAAGCTCATGTAAAGGAGCTGTCTGAGATTTATCCTATGGTTCCCAGCATCGGGTGCATTGGAATGAGCTATGATACTAAAGTGGTGGAAAAAGGAGTGGGCATAGTGGCATTCCATGGTGTCCAGGCGGCTGCAAATGTGCTGGAGCAGGTGTCCACGATGCCGGTGAAATACATACAGCGTCTGGAAAAGGACCTGTCACAAATCGACGGCAACAATAATAATACCGTATGTATTGACTTTTGCACAGGTAATGATGCCTGCGTACTGACTACGCTGTACAGCGTTCTGCGCCGCCGGAACATTTCCCTGGTGGGAGGCACCGGAGATGCAGGCAAGGTATCTGTTAACGGCAGAATTTACGAGGATGCGGTTGTCTATGCTCTCATAAAAAATACCGGAGGAAAGGTTAAGGTATATAAAGAAAATATTTACAGACAACTCAGTGATTACCATTTTGTGGCTTCCAAAACAGATAAGAAAAATTATATTCTCGGTGAATTAAACGGTAAATCCGCCAAACGGGTTTATCAAGATATTCTTCATGTTTCTGAGCAGGAAATTCTGACACAAACTTTCAAAAACCCTTTTGGCAAGCTGAGCGGAGATGACACCTGTATTATATCGATTAAGGATGTAAACGGCGGTGCATTGACCTGTTTCCGACAAGTGAATGACTCGGATGTGCTGACTCTTCTGGCGCTGGGGGATTACCGCCGGATTGTAAAGGAAACTATTGACACCATCAGACGGGACTTTTCCAGCATATCTGCCGTATTTTCCGTAAACTGCCTGTTCCGTTACCTGCTGTTTACGGAGAACCATTATATGCAGGACTATCTTCGGGAAATGAGCGTTCTGGGCAGTCATGCAGGCCTGGTAGGCTATGGGGAGCATTACAATAATCAGTTTGTCAATCAATCTATGTCATGTGTGGTTTTTGAATAAAGGGAGGAGAATATGTTTTTTCAGAAAAGGACAAAAAATAAGGCGAAAGCCGGAAAAGCTTCTTCAAGGGCCGGAGAGGAGAAAAATCTGTATCCGGTGCTTCATGTTGCAGAGAGCCTGAAGGAATATCTGAGAGAATTGATACAGAAGGAAGTGGATTCCCTTCGGGAGGTTTGGGAGGTAAAAGGCGCTTTTAAAACGGTAATGAGCGACGCAAAGACGTTTCAGGGAAAGCTGCAGAATTTTGAGCAGACTTTCTCCGCAATTGATGAGACCTCCGGAAAATTTGCAGAGGTGAAGGCGGAGATTGCCCGGTCGGTAGGGCAGGCACAGAATGGAGTGGAGGAACTGAAAAACAGTTCTTTGGAGGTAAAATCATATTTCAGCGAGATGGAGAAAACCTTCGTTGATTTTCAGCAGGCA
This sequence comes from Lachnospiraceae bacterium, assembly GCA_009774155.1. Taxonomy (GTDB): domain Bacteria; phylum Bacillota; class Clostridia; order Lachnospirales; family Lachnospiraceae; genus Hominiventricola. Next base: position 3,206 of record VSNE01000222.1, on the reverse strand, counting down.
GTTATGAAAATCAAGCAGTGTACCAATGAGATTGTAAAAATAGCTAACCAGACTAATATACTGGCGCTGAATGCGTCCATAGAAGCAACCCGTGCCGGCGAGAAGGGAAAGGGCTTTGCGGTAGTTGCCGTAGAGGTAAAGAATCTGGCGGAGGAGATCAAAGCGCTGGTGAGCACCGTGGATATGAGGATTAACGATGTGGAACAGGGGACAGAACAACTGAATATTAATATTTCCACTTCCCAGGAGGGACTGGATCAGAGCATTCAGATGGTAAATGAAACCTATGAGATGTTTCGGAAAATTACAGAAGCCGCTGATGGGGCAGAATCCGTACAGGCTGAGATTGGGAATGCCATAGTGCATTCGGAGCAGGAACTGCAGGAGCTGGACGACTATTTTAACAAGGTCCAGCAGCAATATCAGCGTGTTCTGGATCACATTGGCATGGTCAGCAGTCTTGGAACGACCAAGAGCTCTATGTTTGAAGATATGGACAATATGCTGTCTCAGATTAAGCCGCTGATACAGGAATAATCTGTATCGGAAAGAGAATGGTGATGCTTTTAAGTAATTATCAGGGATGCGGTTCTGGACAGAGGGAGGACGTTATGTTTATGAAAAGATGGACAGCAGTATTAGTGGTGACTGCTTTGTTATTGCTGGTCACTGCCTGCGGCGCAGAGGCTGTTTCGGAGCGGGACAGCGCAGTATCAACGGAGGACAGTGCGGCGGAAACGGCTTCCGTGCAGTCCTACGGGCATGAGAAGGAAGAGTCTGATAAAGCAGATAAATCTGAAGAAACGGCTCAGCAGGGAGAATTCGGAAAACCAGAGTCAGACCGTACAGAGACAGAAGAGGAGGAGAACCAGGAGTCTGTATACTCAGAGGAAGAGACAGAGACCGTCTATGCCGTTTCCCGCGTGAACGTCCGTACTGCTCCGACTACAGAGTCGGAAGTGTATACCGTACTTGGCGTAAGACAGACTGCAGAGCGTATTGCGGACGACGGAGAATGGAGTAAGGTTTTAATGGATGGCCGGATTTACTATGTGGCAAGCGAATATCTTAAGGTGAAGCCTGAAGGGAACGGAAGCGTAAATGGATATTTGGTTGTTATTGATGCAGGACACCAGCAGAAGGGAAATTCCGAAAAGGAGCCCATAGGTCCGGGAGCATCGGAAACAAAGGCAAAGGTCGCGGGCGGAACATCAGGCGCAGCTTCCGGATTGAAGGAATATGAACTGACGCTTCAGGTAGCGCAGAAGCTGGAGATTATTCTTCAGGAAAGAGGCTATGAGGTAATTATGGTCCGCACTTCCCATGATGTGAATATAAGCAACAGTGAACGGGCAGCGGTTGCCAATGAAGCGGACGCGGACGCATTTATCAGGATTCATGCCAATGGTTCCGAGGACAGCAGCGTAAACGGAGCCATGACGATCTGCCAGACACCGTCCAACCCATATAACGGAGGGATTTATAAGGAAAGCCGTCTGCTGTCAGACTGTATACTGGATGCCTTTGTAGAGAAAACCGGGGCAAAGAAGCAGAGAGTGTGGGAAACAGACACTATGAGCGGCATCAACTGGGCCTCGGTTCCTACGACTATAATTGAAATGGGATATATGACGAATCCGGCAGAGGACCAGAACATGGCATCCGAGGACTATCAGTATTTGATGGCAGAAGGGATGGCAGACGGAATAGACCGCTTTATGGGAACAGAATAAAAAAGGGACACCGACGGTGTCTCCTTTTTATTTCCATTTTTGCATTCTGCATAATTCTCAATTCAAAAAATATATAAGAAATTGTGGTACTTATATTTATTTTAACATAAGAATCTGTAAATGTTCAAATCAGGATTAAAGTTTGGTTACATTAGTAGCCTGCGGTCCTTTTGCACCGTTAATCACTTCAAATTCAACAGCCTGGCCCTCTTCCAGAGATTTGAAACCATCCATATTCAGACCCGAATAATGGACAAATACATCATTACCTTCTTCATCAGAGATAAATCCGTAGCCCTTCTGGTTGTTGAACCACTTAACTGTACCTTTATTCATCGTGGTACCTCCTTAAAATATATGCATGCATATCGCATAGTCTAAGACTACCATAGTTTGTGAAGCGTGTCAAATAAAATCGGCTGACAAAGCAGGAGAAAAATCGACGGTTATGAAACAAAGAGCCAAGGCATACACTGGATAATAATAGGTAGAGGACGGAAAAGGATTTGAAACGCATATTATTTGTCAATATTTTAATTCTCCTGGTGTTTGCCAGCGTATCCTATTGGGCAGAGGAAAAGGAGGCTCTGGAGGCAGCAGTAGCAGAGGATACACAGTCCGTTAAAGAAAACGGGAAAGAGATACAAAAGACACGGGAAAAGTCGCAGCCGGAGCAAGAGGCGGGAAAGGATTTTATCCGCTGGGTAGATTTCGGGGTATCTAAATTTGCCATGACAGAGGCATATGAATATGACAGGGATACCTATGGGACGGATGTACATATCGGATGGATTGATCTGCTGGCATGGACGGCGGCTCATACCGGAGGCTCCTTTGAAAATGACCGGACAGTCTGTCAGTATATGGAATCCCTGGAAGAAAAAGTAAGCCAGGGGGAGGAAATTTCAAAGCTGGCAAAGGATCTGCAGTATTTTTCATATTATCAGGAGGCATATTCTGCCGTATTGGGCGGAATGGTTGGAGAATATGAGATAGAGGAGCCGGTGGAGGGCGAGGACGGAAAGAAGGCCTGGGTGAAAAAATATGGCCTGAAAGCATTCAATCCGATCGCCAAAGGCTTTCCTTACAGCGATTATGACGATTTTGGAGTGTCCAGAAGCTACGGATATAAACGAAATCATCTGGGACATGATATGATGGGGCAGATTGGTACTCCTATTATTATATTAACGAGAGTAAGACTAGAAAGTAATGTTTAAAATGTTCTGGGTTAGTAAAAATCGGATACAGCAGATGTGAAAAAGCGATAACGGAAACAGGCCGGGATTCAGAAATGCGCTGACTCCCGGCTTGTAAAATCAGGAGGTTTATGGTAGTATGGGGATACGAAAACAGAAGGGAAAGCAGGTGGGAAGATTGACAGAGGCTAAGAGGTTTTCGCCTGCTTGATGATGATTTCCTCACAAAGTGTTTTGAGGGAGATACGGCAAGCATAGAACTGGTATTGCAGAT
>VSNE01000221.1 GCA_009774155.1 Lachnospiraceae bacterium | reverse complement strand
TTCCATGACTACAATAAAAGACATTGCAGACCTGGCAGGAGTCTCCCGGGGCACCGTAGACCGGGTGCTTAATAACCGGGGGGCTGTTCATCCCAAAACAGCAGAAAAAATTATGGAGATTGTCCGTGCACTGGACTATCGTCCCAACAAAGCCGGTCTTGCCCTTGCTGCTCAGAAAAAAAGGTATAAGATAGGCGTTATCCTCTTCAGTGAAAACAATCCCTTTTTTGACGAGGTCATGACAGGCGTCAGGGCAAAAGCCGCGGAGCTTCAGGATTATGGAATTACGACCATCACAAAACGGGTGGAATTTGATGTAAATGCCCAGCTCGACGCTATTGACGGACTTCTTGAGGAAGGAATCCACGGCCTTATGCTGGCTCCTTACAATCATATGCGGATTCAGAAGAAAATAGACGAGCTGATAGACAGGCAGATTCCCGTCGTAACCGTCAATACAGACATCGGCGGCTCCAAACGAATGGCCTATGTGGGAAGCGATTATTTCCGGGGAGGATGTACCGCGGCGGGTCTTCTTGCCCTTATGACCTCCGGTGATGTGAAGCTTGGAATCATCACCGGTTCCTCCAATGTGCTCTGCCATACAGAACGGATTGAAGGCTTCTGCCATACGCTGAAAAAGTCCTATCCCCGGATTCATGTAATGGAGATTCTGGAAAATCATGACGATGAATTTAAAAGCTATGCGCTGACCAGCCGGCTTTTAAAGGAGCACCCTGCGCTGGACGCTCTGTTCTTTTCTGCCGCAGGCGTTTACGGCGGCTGTAAGGCCATACTGGAATCCGGCCTCCACCCCAGAGTCATCACCTTTGATGAGGTGCCGACCACGCTGGAAATGCTGAAAAAGGGCGTTATCTCTGCCACCATCAGCCAACAGCCTTATCGCCAGGGCTCCAGATCCTTGGATATCCTGTTTGAATATCTGACCTCAGGAATGCCGCCGGAAAATGAGCTGAATTTCGTGGAGCTGTCCATTAAAATCCGCGAAAACGTTTAAGCGTGAAAAACGGGGCTGCCAAAAAATGCGGGCGCCTCCGCCGGGACACCCGCATTCTATAGCTGTTCTTTTTTTATCCCGCATAGGGTATTGTCTCAAAATATTCATAATCCGGAATTCCGTCAATATAGATGGTCCAGGTATCCTCTCCTTTATCCCCTCTCGTATACCGGATTTCTCCGTCTGTCTGCGTGTCTTCATTATGTAAAACACCGGTTCCCTCATTGTCCGTCCCGGTAATATAAAGCCGGGTCCCCTTCGGAAGAACCGTTTCTTTGCCTTCAATTACGACCGGAAGCTCGCGGACCGTTATCAGCATTTTTTGTCCCGTATCATCGGGCTGAATCCGGAAAAACTCTTCCCCCTGCACAAGCCTTCCATCCTCCCCTATCGTATAATTCATCAGGGAAGAATAAGTGCCCAGCACATCCAGATGCATCCGAAGAGTCAGTGTCTCTGTATTTACCGTTCCGTCCTGCAGACTTACTCCCTCCAGACGATCCCGCTCCTGAAGCGTTCCGTCCGTAAGCTCATAGACAAATGTCACAAAATCATCCGAGGCATAGTCCGCGTCCAGAATCACGAAGCTTCTCCCGTCCTCTTTTTTCAGAAGATAGGCATCGCCCATACGGGCAAAGTTTCCTGCCTCTGCAGCCGAATCACCCAGCTCCACGTAAACAGGGCCGTCTCCATATTCTTCCTCCGTCTTCTGATAAACCCGAAGCTGTGCCGGCTGATCGCCTTGCGCTGTATTTTCCGGGAGCGCGACTGTCTCATTTTCCGGAATCTTTGCCGTACCGCTGTCTGACATGCCTGCATATCCGGCTTTTATATAAGAAGCAAATTCTGTATAAGGAGCAGTCACATATACGGCGCCCATGGAGTAGGGGCCAATTTCATAAGGATTAAAAATAAAAGTAATGCCTGCCGCGTCCAGATACCAGTTTGGTCCCTCGTTCCGGGTCCAGATATCCTTCACCGCTTCCTCATAGCCTGATATCAGGCCATCCCCATACTGTTCCTGAAGCTTTTCGGTGATATATTCTATGGCCGCGGCGCGGAATTCCCCGGAATCTGTCAGGATGTCCTCCAGTTCCAAAATCTGTCCGCTCCCGGAGTCAAAGGTAATTCCGGTATAGCCATAGCTGCCGTGCGCCCCGCCGGTATATTCACTGTTCAGTTCAAGCATGCTGATTACATACTTGTCCGCACGGGCCGGCTTTACATCCTCAAAGATACTGTATTGATAGTAGTCGCCGTAAGCATCCGGCGATGCCGCTTCCTCCTCCGCATATCCGGCATATTGCTCTGCCAGCTCCTGAAGCTCCTGTACTCTTTCTCCCGACCACTTCCTGACACCTTCTGATACGGCTTCATATCCGTCTCCCGACACCTCAGGCACATCGTATTCCATATGGAGAAGCCACCGATCCGTATCCTGTTCATATTTGTCAAAATTTTCTCTTTGAATCAAGAGCTGCGGTGCGGAGCGAACCTCTTCTTCTCCTGATTCCTCCTCCGGTAAAGCCTCCGGGGGCTTCTCCTCTGTCTTTGCCGTCTGTCCGCACCCCGCCGCTATACACATACAGCCAGCCAGCCGCAATACGAGCGCTTTTTGTTTTCTATTCATTCCAATTCCCTTCCACTATTTGTGACGCATTAGCCAAGTATATGAAGATACCCTGCCCCAATGCCGATTACCGCAGATGCCGCAATATAAATAACCGGATGTTTGTTCCATTTCTTAATTGCCCAGTAAAGCGCTGCCGCCAGTACGATGCCAAACCAGTTAAAAGCGCCTGCGGGATTCACAGGAAGCTCTGTCACATGAAGCAGTGTCGCAAGCACTACAGAAAAGCCTGCCGCAGCAATCAGCCCCGTAGACGCAGGACGCAGCCCGTAAAAAATATGCTGAACCAGGCTGCTTTCCTTAAAACGATCCAAAACCTTGGATACCAGAAGGATAACAATGACAGAGGGGGCCACCAGCCCAAGCGTGGACGTGACTCCTCCAAACACTCCGCAGGCATGATATCCTGCATAGGTTGCCGCGTTGACTCCGATAGGCCCGGGGGTAGACTCCGATATGGCAATCAGATCCATCAAATCCTGCTGGGTAAACCAGCCCGTAGCCTGACTGATCTCCTGCAGAAAGGGCAGAGTCGCCAGCCCGCCTCCGATAGCAAACAGGCCCGCTTTAAAAAATTCATAAAACAGACGAATCCATATCATTTTTCCGCCCCCTTCTTTCCTTTTCCTCCATGAAGAACCACGCCGGCTGTACCGGCAATGACCACATAGACTATCGGAGATACCGAAAACAGTTCCGGATAAAAGCTCTGTCCTACTGCCAGCCCTGCGGATACCAGAAATACCAGAAGAAAAATAGCCGTCGTCGGCCGGTCAATCACTGATTTCTTCCAAAGCTTTTGTACTGCATTAAAAATCAATACACATACGCATACGCGGATTCCCTCAAATGCATACTGAATCACCTCTAAGTCTGCAAAATTCGTTAAAAACGCCGCAATCACTGTGATAATGACAAGAGAGGGAAATACTACTCCCAATGTGGCAAAGATTCCTCCCATAATACCTGCCTGACGGTAGCCGATAAAGGTAGCCGTATTGACTGCAATGACTCCCGGCGTACACTGTCCGATTGCATAATAGTCCGCAAGCTCCTCCTCCGTTGCCCAGTGGTGTTTCTCCACAACCTCCCGCTGCAGCATAGGAAGCATTGCATAGCCGCCGCCAAAGGTCAGTCCGCCAATCCGCGCAAAGGTCAGAAACATATCCCAAAGTACTTTCATATTCTTCTGCTCCTTTCAATTTTCCACCGTAGTATACTACGTTTTTTACTTCTTGGCAAACTGCTCCTACTGCGCGTCCAGCTCTATCTCTATATAATCCCCCAGCTCATGGGGAACCTCCATGCAGATCCATACCCTTCCGTCTGCAATATAAGAATATCCGTAAGGAGCGCTGCCATCCTCTGTATAGTCATAGCCCTCTAAAGATCTTGCAAGCGCATCGGGACTCTCGTAAATCGCACTGAGCCGCTCCACAAAATGCGGCGCCAATGCTTCATCCACATAATATCCTGTCCCTGAAAACATATTTTCCGCCACCCTCTGCACATCCACGTGATCCTTCAGGCGGATGCTGTCGCCGGTATTCAGGTCAATATTATAGGTATATTTAAAGCTGTAAGGCTTTTCCTCCTCCCCGTAAATATATCCGTTCATCAAAATCGAAAGGACATCCGCCGTCATTGTCTTCACTTCATAATTCACCTCATAAGAGCCGCTTCCGTCCCATGTATCCATAACCCGTTCCTCAGTCCCCAGAAAGATCCGGTTCCATTTGCCCTGAATCTGTCCGTCTGCCAGCCCCTCAATCTGAGGGCATGAAATCTTCATATTTCCTTCTCCCAGAACCATTTCCTGAATGCGGTAGGGTGCCTCCACATATGGATACATTCCCAAATATTCCTCATAGATGCCATGTCCTGTCTCCAGCACCTTTCCCTCCACAGTCAGAAGAAGAAGCTCACTTTGATAGCATTCCAGAAATGTATTTGTCAGGCTTCCCATAACAATGTACTCTCCTGATGTGCTCATCCGGCTCACATAATCCGCAAATGCCTGATTCAGATCCAGCATAACGACTTTTTCCCCGCCGTGCGTCCCGAACGAGACACTTTTCAGTTCCACTGCCGAATCCATCTCCAGGGCGGCTACAAGCTGCTCCATCACCGTCCGCTCATTTACCTCATCCATATAGACTGTCTGCCGCACAATATTCTCTGCCTGCTCGTCTCCGCTGTATATATGCAGGGCAATCCCCTGCGCAGTCTCTTCTACCACCGGCTCCACTGTCTCCTTTACCGGCTCCACTGCTTCCTTTGTCTCGGTCAGAAGCTCCGAACCTGTTTCCTTTCTTCCGCATCCGCTTATACAGATACAGATTGCCGCAAACAATAAATATCCAATACGTTTTTTTATCATTTTCATAATTTTCACATCCCCGTTTACAGTATATGAGTT
>VSNE01000220.1:3585-5086 GCA_009774155.1 Lachnospiraceae bacterium | reverse complement strand
GGAGTATTTTCCTCATAAGATGTATAATCATATTTCGGAAGCCTGATACTTCCTTCCCCCTTCCGGTATGCGGCAACCCTCTCATGGCGGTTCGGTGCAACTGCCTCCAGATCCTTCAGCTCCAGTATATGGGCAGTCCTTCGGTAACGCTTTCCTAGAATCACGTAAATTTCCAGCCGGGTTCCCTCCAGTACATATTCATATTCCCTCTGGCTGAGAATATCATAGCCAAAATAAAGTAAAACTAAAAGAAAGCCCGGCAGCATAAATCCCTGAGAAATCATGATGCCCAGCGCCACAAAAATCACCGCAAATACAATCATTGTCCTTCGGAGCGCCCCTGTCATTGCTTTCGGTTTTCTGATTACCTGTTCTACTATTCTAGAGCTGTACATTTTTTTCTCCTTTTTTATTCATCTTTTCCTCCGCTCTTACGGCCGCTTTTATTTTTCTGTAATCTGACGGCGCCCTTCCTATATTTTTTTTAAACGCCTTGGAAAAATAAAGAGGGTCCTCATAACCTACAGAATGTGCAATCGTCGTGACCGGAAGGTTCGTCTCTCCAAGAAGCTGACACGCCTGTCTGATCCGGTATTCCTCCACATAATCTCTGGGAGACTTTTTCAGAACCTTCCGGAACATCCGGTACAGATAGCTGCGGCAGACTCCTGTATATCCCGCGATATCTTCTATAGAAATGGGATAGGAATAGTGCTCTTCAATATAACGCACCGCCTGTTCCACCCGATCCGACTGCAGATTTCTCTGTTTAATCTCGGCGGACGAGTTCTCCATCAGCATCGCGATCATAGAATAAAGGGCTCCTGTCATGGATACCGCATCATAAAACATAGTGCCCTTCGCTTCATAGACCCGCTTGATTTTCCTCTCAATCTCCACGCTGAGCGCAGCCTGCTCCAGTACAGGGGAGGTCTCGGAAAAATCCGTATGATTCAGCAGATAAAACGCGTCCGTCCCGTCAAATCCCACCCAGGTGTATTCCCATGGCTCTTCATCGTCAGCCCGGTAACATGCTTCCATGTTCGGATAGATCAAAAATGTATCTCCCGACTTCAGATTATAGCTTTTTCCTCTTGTCTCAAACCTTCCTCTGCCGCTCAGCACATGATGAATCAGATAGTGATCCCGCACCCCCGGCCCCCACTGAAAGCCGGGCTTGCACTTCTGGCTGCCCACATTATATACAGAGAGAGAGCTAAGCGGCTTATCCTCCGCAATGTAAGAGTGCACATAAGCTTCCGTTAAGTCTGACATCTGACGTCCTCCCCTCCTTCTTTCCTGTATGTCCAGTATATATGCAATCCTTCTCTAAGACAACATTTTTCCATGTTCTTGCAATGATTTTTTATTGTATTGCACCGACTTTTTTTACATAATAGGGAAAACAGAAGAAATACAGGGAGGTATATGATGTTTCACTATGACAAAATCAAGGAGCCTGGTTTTTATAAAGAAAATGCGCTGCCGGCTCATTCTGATC
>VSNE01000220.1:0-3575 GCA_009774155.1 Lachnospiraceae bacterium | reverse complement strand
TGATCACATCTGCTATCCGGATCAGGAAAGTCTTTCCAGAGGCGAAACCTCTTATCGTTTTTCGTTGAACGGTATCTGGAAATTTTCCTACGGAAGAAATCTGAATGACACCATCAAAGGCTTTGAAGCAGCCGACTATGACTGCAGGGACTGGAAGGATATCCGGGTTCCCGCCCATATCCAGATGGAAGGATATGATGTTCCGGCGTACATTAATGTGCAGTATCCGTGGGACGGACGCGAGCAGATTCAGGCAGGGGAAATACCTGTAAGGTTTAACCCGACCGCAAGCTATGTAAAATATTTTACCGTACCGGAGTCTATGAAAGAAAAACCGCTGTACATTTCCTTCCAGGGAGTGGAAAGCGGCATGGCGGTATGGCTGAACGGGCAGTATGTGGGCTACAGCGAGGACAGCTTCACTCCGACGGAATTTGATCTGACTCCGTACATCTGCGGCGGAGAAAACAAGCTTGCTGTCCAGGTGTATAAATGGACCAGCGGAAGCTGGACCGAGGGGCAGGACTTTTTCCGCTTCTCAGGAATTTACCGGGATGTTTATCTCTATACCAGACCGGAGACGCACATCCAGGATCTGAAAATTCAGACCTTGCTCGACGATACCTTCCGGACCGGAGAGCTTGTGATAGATGCCTCGGGGTTCGGCTCAGGCAGGGTGGAAGCATCCCTCCGCCAAATGCCGGCGGTTGATCATACGCTTTCCGGAAATTCTCCGCTGTTTGCCTCCGCGTCCTTCGAGCTGAACAACGGCGAAGGACATCTGCATCTGCCTGTACAGGACTTCGCGCTGTGGAGCGCAGAGGAACCGAATCTCTATGAGCTGCTGCTGCACGTTTATGACGGGGAGGGAAGGCTTACGGAAGTAATTCCGGAAACTGTGGGCTTCCGGAGATTCGAGATGAAGAACCATATCATGTGCCTGAACGGAAAAAGGATTGTTTTTAAGGGCGTCAACCGTCATGAATTCAGCTCCAGGACAGGCCGCGTGCCGCAGGAGGATGAGATGCTCCTCGACATTCTGACCATGAAGCGGCACAATATCAACGCCATCCGCACCTGCCACTATCCGAATGATTCCCGGCTCTACCGGCTGTGCGACCGCTACGGACTGTACCTGATTGACGAAAACAATATGGAATCCCATGGAAGCTGGGATCTGTACGCGCGGGGAGACCATGATATGAGCGTCATCGTACCTGGTGATAAAAAGGAATGGGAGGCTATGATGTTAGATCGGGTGAATTCCACCTATCAGCGCGACAAAAACCATCCGTCCGTCCTTATCTGGTCCTGCGGAAACGAATCCTTCGGCGGCCTTGTCATCAAAAAGATGTCCGACCTGTTCCGTAAGCTTGACAATACGCGCCTTGTTCATTATGAGGGCGTCTTTCACGATCGCCGCTACAACGAAACGAGCGATATAGAAAGTCAGATGTACACACCTGTGGCTTCCATAAAAGAATTTCTGGCTGAACACCGTGACAAGCCGTTTATCTGTTGCGAATACACCCATGCAATGGGCAATTCCTGCGGAGCCATGCACAAATACACGGATCTGACCGACAAAGAGCCACTGTACCAGGGAGGCTTTATCTGGGATTATGTGGACCAGTCCATCTATAAGAAGAACCGTTACGGAGAGGAATTTCAGGCATACGGCGGCGATTTCGGAGACCGTCCTACCGACTATAATTTCAGCGGCAACGGAATTGTCTACGGCGGAGACCGGAGCGCCTCCCCAAAAATGCAGGAGATCAAATACAATTATCAGAATATTTCCGCGGAGGTAACTCCGGAAAAGGTTCTGATCAGAAATAAAAATCTCTTTGTCAGTACCGACCGTTTTGACTGTGTTGTTTCTCTTGCAAAGGACGGAAAAACTGTCTGTCAGGCAGCTTTGGACACGAACGTTCCTCCGCTGGAGGAGAAAGCATACGGACTGCCTGTCCCCAAAGCGTCAGAACCCGGCGAATACGCGGTTACTGTGTCCTTTCTTTTAAAAGAAGATACGCTCTGGGCAAGGGCCGGACATGAGGTTGCCTTCGGACAGACGGTCTACACTGTCGAAGCATCCGCAAAACCTGTTGCCTACAGAAAGCCGTTCACGGTTGTCAGAGGCAATAACAATATCGGCGTAAGCGGGGAAAACTTTGAAGTGCTGTTCTCCGGTCTGTTCGGCGGTCTGACCTCCTACCGTTACGGCGGCGTGGAGATGCTTGAAAATGCGCCGAAGCCCAACTTCTGGCGCGCGCCCATTGACAACGATGAGGGCAATCAGATGATGGCCCGCTACGGACAGTGGAAGCTGGCAAGCCTTTATCTCTCCCATAAGGATTTTGAAACCTGTGCATGGGAAATGCCGCTTGTGGAGGAGAATGAGCATTCCGTCACGGTCACCTTCCGCTACGGGCTCCCCACAAAGCCTGCAGCCTTCTGTACGGTTGCATACACTGTCTCCGGCGACGGAACAATAGAGACAACCCTTTCTTATGACCCGGTAAGGGAGCTGGGCGATATGCCGGAATTCGGAATGCTGATGAAAATCAACGCAGATTATAACCAGATAAAATGGTACGGCATGGGGCCGGAGGAAACCTACGCGGATCGCTGCAAGGGGGCAAAGCTTGGCATCTACCAGAACCTGGTGGAAGAAAACGTGGCCCGTTATATGGTTCCTCAGGAGTGCGGAAACAAGACAGGCGTACGCTGGGCAGAAGTAACCGACCGGCGCGGCCGCGGACTCCGGTTCGAGGGTGATTCCTTCTGCTTCTCCGCTCTCCCATGGACGCCCCATGAGATGGAAAACGCAAGGCACCCGTATGAGCTTCCAAAAGTTCATTATACGGTAATCCGGGCAGCCCTGCAGCAGATGGGTATCGGAGGAGACGATAGCTGGGGGGCGCGTACCCACCCGGAATATCTGCTGGATGTCAGCCGGAAAATGACCTTCACCTTCCGGTTCCGCGGAATCTAGGCGGTTCAAAAGTCCGGGGCTACCATCCCTCCTCCAGGTGAACCGCAAATTTTAATAGCTGCTGCTCATAATTTTCCGGGCGTTTCCTCCATACATGAGGGGGAACGCCCATAATTTCCTTAAAATTGCGGTTGAATGTAGACAGGACGGAGAAGCCGCACTTATGTGCAATGTCCGCCACCGGATCATCCGTGGTCTTCAGATATTCACATGCCATCCGGATACGCACCAGATTAATATACTCCACAGGACTCATTTTTATATACGCGGAAAACAGTCTCCTCAAATGAGCCTCACTGATATGGCACCAGTCTGCCAGTTCGTCCACCCGGATCGGCTCCATATAATGAAGCGTAATGTAATCCAATGCGCGGTATACCGGCAGCGCCGGTCTTTCCTCCGGCTCTGCCGCCCTGAGCCACGCCGTTCCTTTCTTCCACCCGCTGTTCTCTCTGGCAATGTTGACCAGAAGAGCCGCAAGCATTCCTTTTGCTTCTTCTAAATAGTGTCTGCTGATTAGGTCTAAATTCTTTGAATTTACTGATTTTTACCCCAATTTCTGGTATAATATTTGCAAGGG
>VSNE01000022.1 GCA_009774155.1 Lachnospiraceae bacterium | reverse complement strand
CGGGGGCTGAGCAGGATCGGATGGGAAGTTCCGGACGGCCAGGGAACGATGTTTGTATGGGCGCCGATTCCGAAGATTTATACAAGCAGGGAAAGGTTTGCCATGGATCTGATGGATAAGGCGGGAGTCATCGCGGTACCGGGGACGGCATTCGGGGATCTGGGAGAGGGCTATGTGCGGCTGGCTCTTGTATATCCGGTGGAGACGATTGAAAAAGCCATTCAGGCGATTGAGGAAAGCGGTATTTTAAGAGTATGAGTTTTGTAGACGAGTATACAAATTTTATATTTCTGGAGGATCAATTAGAGCCGGCGGATATCATTTTCATTCCGGGGTCGGACGAGAGGGCTTTGGCCCTTAAGGCCGCCGGGCTTTGGAAGGAAGGGTATGCGCCGGTTCTTCTGCCTTCGGGAAAATACGGAAAGCTTACCGGACATTTTACCGGGGAGCCGGGATTTAAGACCGAGTGGGAATATTTCCGCCACATACTGATAACGGAGGGCGTTCCGAAGGAGGCTGTGTGGAAGGAAGACCAGGCCACCTTTACTTACGAGAATGCCCTGCGCTCCAGAGAAGTAACGGACAGGGCGGGGCTTACGGTGCGAAAAGCGATCCTCTGCTGTCAGGCGTACCACGCCAGACGTGCAAAGCTGTATTATCAGGTCTGTTTTCCGGAGACAGAGCTTCTGGTCTGCCCGGTGGCGACAAAAGGCGTGAGCCGGGACAACTGGTTTTTGGAAGAGGAATCCATCCGTCTGGTTCTGAATGAAATGAAACACTGCGGAACTCAGTTTCACGAGATTTTTCTGGAGCACAGAAAGGAGCTTCGGAAGCTGTCAGGTGTCCGATAGAGGAGAAGAGGAAGAACGGAAATAAAAAGAAAAAACGGATGCTGCCGGACTGTAAATGGTTTATTCGGCAGGACATCCGTTTTTTTGGATCTCTTTATTATTTATCCTGAAGATTCTGCAGCACCGACCAGGTGTCCACGGAATCTGTAATGGCCTCGTCAATCAATTCATAATTCCGGGTCTCAATGACATCCAGAATGTGTTTATGTACCTGATACACAAATTCTCCCTTCTGCTTTCGGTGGGTGATGGCTATAGAAGGTTCCATAAATTCCATTACAAAATTATATATTCGTTCGATCAAAAGGTTTTTTGTGCAGCTTCCGAGCAGATGATGAAATTCCATATCATTTTCCTTAAGCTGCTCAGGGGATGCACCTTCCTTCATCATCTTTTCCAGATCTTTCAGATTTTTTTTCAGGGCGGCCCGTTCGGGTTCGTTACTGTCATAATGCTTCAGAACCAGTTCCAGTACGTCAATCTCAAATATATGACGGAATTCATATAAGTTTTCAATATCCGGATTAGAAACAAAGAAGCTGAATAGGAGGGAGTCCATCAGTGAATTTCCCGGTGTCTCGCAGACATAGGTTCCGTTTCCCACCCGGATATCAATCAATCCAAAGGCGGAAAGAATTTTCATGGCTTCGCGGACAGAACCTCTGCTGACTCCCATTCCTTCTGAAATCTCAAGCTCATTGGGAAGACGATCGCCGGGCTTTAGCTTTCTCTCTATCAAAAGCTGTTTAATATTGTTGACAACAATGTCAACAGCAGATTCCCTTTTGTTTGATTGAAATAAATTGTTAAAGTCCATTTAAGTTAAAGCCTCCAAAAAACTACCTTTTATTTTACTACAAAAGATGGAAGAATGTCAAAGGGTTGTTCAAACTATTAGAAATAATTAACAATTTTATGGGACGAAATTTGTATAGGATTAACAAAAACGATTGTGAAAAAAACAACGTTTATAGAATGTATTGACAAATCATACAATAAATGATATACATTAAACATCAGATGATTAATGTTTCAGAAAAACAAAAAGGAGAGAGAAAGATGAAAAGAAAATTAACAGCAGTTTTACTGGGGCTCAGCCTTGTGGCATCGTTGACCGCATGCGGGGGAGCAAAAGAGGAGTCGGCAGGCAGCAGTCCGGCAGCAGCCCCGGAGGCTCCGGCAGCAGATTCCTCAGCGGCAGAGACTGAAGAATCCGCAGATACCCTGATGGGTTCAGATTCCGCAACTGTACGCTTTAAAGTAGGTACGACAACAGCTCCGGAGGGACATTATGTAAAAGGCCTTATTGAGATGCAGTCTCTTCTGGAGGAGTACAGCGAAGGCGAGATGACTCTTGATATCTATCCGAACTCCCAGCTCGGCAACGAGAGAGACATGATGGAAAACGTAGGTATGGGCGTACAGGAAATGTGCCTGGTATCCACCGGCCCGATTCCGAACTTTGTAGCGGACTTTGCAGCACTCGACCTTCCTTACCTGTTTGAAACAGCAGAGGATGCATACGCGGTGCTGGACGGTGAAATCGGACAGAACCTGTTAGGACAGCTTGGAACTCAGGGCATCGTCGGCCTTGGCTTCTGGGAGAACGGCTTCCGTGATGTAACCAACAATACAAAAGAGGTTGTTACTCCTGAGGATTTAAGCGGAATGAAGATTCGTACCATGGAGAACAACGTACATATTGCAACCTATGAAGCGCTTGGCGCAACCGCAACTCCGATGGCATGGGGCGAGATTTTCACCGCTCTGCAGCAGGGCACGGTAGACGGACAGGAGAATCCGATCGCTATCATTGAATCCGCAAAGGTGTATGAAGTTCAGAAATACTGCTCCATGATTGACCTGTTCTATTCTCCGTGTGTTCTGATGATCAGCCAGAGTATTTACGACGGCCTGAGCGATGCACAGAAGGATGCGCTGACAAAAGCGGCAGATGAAGCAAAAACATATCAGAGAGAGTACAGCCAGAACTACAATACTGACGCTATTAAGACAATGGAGGAAGCTGGCGTAACTGTGACAGAAGTAGACAAGGAAATATGGAAGTCCGCAATTAATTACGATGATATTATTTCCAAATCCGGTCTGAAGGTAGATCAGGCCTTGCTGGATGAGCTTCTGAAATAAAACAAAGCATTCTGAACCGAATAGACAAAGACCCGTAGACGAAAGGACAGAGTAAATGGAAAAATTTTTTGCAGGGCTTAAAAAGGCGGAAGAGATTCTGCTGGTGGTTTTGATGGTCATTATGTGTGTGATTATCTTCGTCGCAACGGTAGCCCGTTTTACGAATCTGTTTGTCATTAGCTGGGCGGAGGAGCTGGCAAGGTACTGTATGATCTGGATCATCTTCCTTGGAATCGGCGTTGCTGCCCAGAACGGGGAACACTTCTGTGTGGAAGCACTGAATTTGTTCCTCCCGAAAAAGGTATTGAATATCATCAGCGCACTGGACGCGGTGCTGGTCATCGCATTTAACCTGGTTGCATCTTACTTCGGCATCATGATTGTACAGAAGCAGATGGCAGGCGGCCAGATTACTCCGAGCCTTAACTGGCCCATGTGGATTATTTACCTTGCAATCCCCATCGGACTGGTGCTGATGGCAGTATCCTACGCATATTTCACGTTTAAGAAGGTTACGGCAAAGGATGAGGAGGTGGAAGCATGATAGGGATTTTGTTCGGTATTTTATTTCTGATGCTGGTTCTTGGAGTGCCCATCGCTATCTGCCTTGGAATTGCAGTATGTGTGGCAATCGCGGCAAGCGGGAATTTTAACCTGTTCCCGGCAGTGGCGCAGAGAATGTTTACCCAGGCAGATAACTTTACCCTGATGGCTGTCCCGTTCTTCATTCTGGCCGGAAACATTATGGAAAAAGGAGGAATTTCCAAACGTCTGATTGACTTTATTGAAATTCTGCTCCGTAAAATTCCGGGACGTCTGTCCTGTATCACAGTTGTAGCCTCCGCATTTTTCGGCGCTATTTCCGGTTCCAATCCGGCTACTGTAGCAGCTATCGGCGGTATCACCGTACCGCGTATGAAGGAAAAGGGCTATCCAAAGGATGTGGCGGCGGCAGTTGCAGCCTCCGGCGGAACCCTGGGAGTGGTTATCCCGCCGAGTATTCCGATGGTTACTTATGCGGTAACCGCATCCGTATCGGTAGGAACCATGTTTCTGGCAGGAGTTGTGCCGGGAATTCTTCTGGCGGTCGTGCTGGTGGGAACCAACATCTTCCTGTGCAGCAAATATGACAGCGCCGAGACCGGCAAGATCAGCATGAAACAGGTTTTAGTATCCTTTAAGGAAGCGCTGCTGGCAATTTTTATGCCGGTCATCATCCTCGGAGGTATTTACGGAGGACTGTTCACTCCTACCGAATCCGCTGCCGTGGCATGCGTATACGCATTTATTATCAGCGTCTTTGTATACAAGGAGCTGACAGTTGCCCAGGTATATGAGATCTTCAAAAAATCAGCGGTAAGCTCCGCAGTGGTACTGTTTGTAGTAAGCCTTTCCGCTCCGTTCGCATGGTTTATGACGAACCAGAATATACCGACCTTGATTGCTACCAGTGTTCTTGGTCTGTTCAGCAATAAAGTAGCGCTGCTGCTTATGATCAACCTGATCCTGCTGTTCCTGGGATGCTTCCTGGAGACACAGTCCATTATCCTTCTGGTAACGCCGATCCTTCTGCCAATCGCGACTTCCCTCGGGCTGTCTCCGATTGCGCTCGGCATCATTATTATCATCAATACATCTATCGGTATGATTACGCCGCCAATGGCTGTCAACCTGTTTGTGGCAACCGGAATTGCCGGATGCTCCATCGGCCAGATCAGCAAGCGCATTGTTCCGTATATGGTGGTTGAGATTGTAACACTGTTACTCATGACGTTTGTTCCGTCCATTATTACATGGCTGCCAAGTGTTGCAGGCATGTAAAAAATAAAATCCTCAGGAGGTTAGAAATGAACACAACAGAATTAAAACAAATGGCAAATCATCTGCGCTTTGTAGCCGTAGACATGGTGTACAAAGGAAAGGACGGACATCCGGGTCCGGCATTATCCATCGCTGATATTGTAACCACGCTCTATTTTGACGAGATGAGAGTGGACCCGAAGAATCCGGAATGGGAGGACAGAGACCGTTTTATCCTTTCCAAAGGCCATGCATGCCCGATCTGGTATGCGGCTCTTTCCGAAAAAGGCTTTTTCGGCGAGAAGGTAGAGGACTTCAAGCTCCGTGCGCTGGGCAGCAAATTCCAGGGACATCCGACGATGCAGAAGACCAAAGGCGTGGATATGACATCCGGTTCTCTTGGAAACGGCATCGCTATCGGAGCCGGCATGGCGCTGGGCGGAAAGCATATGAAGAAAGACTTCAATGTATTCGTTATCGTTGGCGACGGCGAGCTTCAGGAAGGCATCTGCTGGGAAGGCATCAACACGGCGGCAGCTCATAAGCTGGACAATCTGATCGTATTTGCCGACAGAAACGGCTGGCAGAGCGGCGGTTCTGTAGAGGATACCCAGGGCTCCAACAATATCGCTGAAAGATTCGCAGCATTCCAGTGGGATGTACAGGAAATCGACGGACACGATATTGACGCGATTAAAACGGCCATCGCGAATGCAAAAGCAGCAAAAGGAAAACCAAGCGTAATCGTATGCGACTGCGTAAAAGGAAAAGGCCTGTCCTTCATGGAGAATGACAACGCATGGCATAAAGGAGTTCCGACCGACGAGCAGTACGAGATTGCAAAGAAAGAATTATTAGGAGGTGCACAGTAATGGCAGATTTCAAAGGAACAAGAGAGGCATTTGCCCAGGCTATTATCGACCTGGCACAGAACAATGATAAGATTATGTTCGTATCTCCTGACTCACTCAAAGCAATGAGAGCAACCAAATTTGCAGAGCTGTATCCGGATCAGTACGTAGAGGTGGGAATTGCGGAGCAGGCTGCCGTTGCAACGGCAGCAGGTCTTGCGGCAACCGGATGCACTCCATTTGTAGGAACCTACGCAGGCTTTATGACTATGCGTGCATGTGAGCAGATGCGTACCTTCGTGGCATATCCGGAATTGAATGTAAAATTTGTAGGTATCAACTCCGGACTTCTTGGCGGAGAGCGCGAGGGAGTTACCCACCAGTTCTATGAGGATCTGGGAATTCTGTCCAATATTCCGAACTTCACCATCTTCACACCTGCAGACGGTCCGCAGACCTATCATGCGGTAAAAGCAGCGGCAGAGGTTGACGGTCCTGTCTATGTAAGAGCAGGAAGCGGAAGAGAAGCAGACGTATATGAGAAAGATGTTCCATTCAGTATGGACGGAATCCGTATCTTAAAGGAGTACGGCGACGATGTGCTTCTTCTGTCCAGCGGATTTGTTCTGGACCGCGTGCTGAAGGCAGCAGAGCTCTTAAAGGAGCAGGGTGTGGGAGTAACCGTAGGCGATATCAATATCATTAATCCAAAAGATCCGTCCAAGGTCATTGAGGCGATTAAAAAAGCAAAGAGGATCGTGACTGTAGAAGACCACAATGTAAACGGAGGAATGGGCGCATATATCAGCAGGCTGGTAGTGGAAAATGATCCGAAGCCTGTAAAACGCATGGGACTTACCACCTTCGGAGAATCCGGTCCTGCAAAGGAACTGGCGGATCACTATGGACTGTCCCCGGAAAATATCGCAAAGACCGTAAAGGAAATGTAATACATAGAAAGAAAGGAAGTAATAAATCATGAGCAAAATCAGCGTAGCAGTCATTGGCGCAGGCGGAAAAATGGGAACCCGCACCAGCCGCAACCTTGCAAAGAACACAGAGAAATATGATCTGATGCTGGTGGAGAACGCACCTAAGGGAATTGAGAGCATTCATGAGAGAGGGCTTGAAGTAACCCCGATTGAGGAGGCGCTTGAGAAAGCACAGGTAGTAATCTTTGCAGTACCGGATACCTTGATCAAAAAATTATCTGCCATCTATGTACCGCAGTTAAAGGCAGGAACCGGATTCCTGATTCTTGATCCGGCGGCGGCAGTTGCGAAAGAACTGTCCTTAAGAGATGACTGTACCTTCGGTGTTGCGCATCCGTGCCATCCGTCCTATTTCCTGGATCAGGATACATTAGAGGCGCGTATGGACCGTTTCGGCGGCGACGGCGGAAAGCAGGATATCGTTATGAGCAAAATCTGCGGCGATGATCAGGTATTCGCACTGATGCAGGAGACTGCAAGAGATATGTATGCAGCAGAGCATGCATATGTTATGACTTCCGAGCAGATTGCCTTCCTGGAGCCGACTCTGGTAGAGCTGCTTGGCGCAACCTGTCTGTATGCAATGGCTGAGACTGTGGATGAAGCGGAGAGAAGAGGAATCAACCGTGACGCGGCTGTATCCTTCCTGACCGGACACATCTATAATTTAAGCGCAAACTTCCTCGGCTACATTCCGGGAAAACCGCCCGTATCCGATGCGTGCAAGGTTGCAATCGGCCTCGGCAACAGACTGGTACTGCGCGACGACTGGAAAGAGATTTGGAAGGACGAGGTTCTGGATAAGGTTATCGCAACCATGCTTCATCCGGAGAACCCGCAGATTTAATATATTATACTGCACACTGAATCGATAAAAAGTAAAACCTTGTTTGCGAAAAATTCACTGCCATGAATTTTTGGGAATATCCCTGCTCCTTCTTATGGCGCAGGGATATTTCGCACATAAAGCTGCTGTAAAAAGGAGAATGAAAATATGAAAATAGTAGTATTAGACGGATATACAGAGAATCCCGGCGATTTAAGCTGGGGGGCGTTAGAGGCTCTTGGCGAGGTGACTGTTTATGACAGAACCTCCTATGTAGACGCTCCGATTATCGCAGAGAGAATCGGGGATGCACAGATTGTTATTACGAATAAAACTCCCATTAGCAAAGAGACGATTGACAAATGCCCGAACCTGAAGCTGATTGCCTTCCTTGCAACCGGCTACAATGTGGCTGATTACAATTATGCGAAAGAAAAGGGGATTCCGGTAGTGAATGTGCCTACCTACGGAACCCAGATTGTGGGACAGTATGCAGTGGGGCTTCTGCTGGAAATCTGTTCCCATTACGGATATCATGATCAGACTGTAAAAGAAGGAAAATGGGAGAATAACCAGGATTGGTGCTACTGGGATTATCCGATGATCGAGCTGTATGGAAAGACGGCGGGAATCATCGGCCTTGGGCGTATCGGACAGGCTACCGCGAAAATTTTAAATGCGATGGATATGAAGGTGCTTGCTTATGATGCATTCCAGAGCGAAGCCGGAAAGAAGCTGGCTGAATATGTAGAATTAGACGAGCTTCTGGCGAAATCCGATGTGATTTTCCTGCATTGCCCGCTGTTCCCGTCCACTGAGGGAATTATCAATAAGGATAACATTGCCAAGATGAAGGACGGTGTAATTCTCATCAACAACAGCCGCGGACAGCTGGTTGTGGAACAGGATCTTGCAGATGCTCTGAACAGCGGAAAGGTATATGCGGCAGGTCTGGACGTAGTATCCACAGAGCCGATCAAGGGAGACAATCCGCTTCTGAAGGCAAAAAACTGCCTGATTACTCCCCATATTTCCTGGGCAGCCCAGGCATCCCGCCAGAGAATCATGGATATCACGGTGGCAAATGTAAAAGCATTTATCGACGGGGAGCCGGTAAATGTAGTAAATAAATAGAAAAATTCTGTACTCAATATTTAACCTGTCAGTTTATACTCGACTATGGTATAATAGCCATAGTTGAGTATATTTTTATAGTATTTAGGAAAGTTCTTCGTTCACAGATTAAACACAATACAAATGGAGGGAAAATATGAAGGTAGTAATCGCGATTGATTCTCTGAAGGGGAGTCTGACTTCAATGGAGGCCGGAAGAGCGATTAAAGAAGGAATTCTGAACATACTTCCGGAGACGGAGGTCATTGTAAAGCCTCTGGCAGACGGTGGAGAGGGTACGACGGAAGCCCTGGTGGAGGGGCTTGGAGGCGAGATGGTCTATGTGGACGTGCATGGGCCGCTGGAAACGCCGGTAAGGGCAGGCTATGGATTGATCAAAGAGACAGGCACGGTCATTATGGAGATGGCTTCAGCAGCCGGAATCATCCTTGTGGGCAAGGACAAGCGTCCGCTGGATGCAACGACCTACGGCGTGGGCGAGATGATCCGGGATGCGGTTCAAAGAGGGTGCCGCAGCTTTATCATCGGAATCGGGGGAAGCGCGACCAATGACGGAGGGATCGGAATGCTGACCGCGTTGGGATATGAGTTTCTGGACGCAGAGGGCCGTCCGTCCGGGATTGGAGGAGGCGCGCTGAAAAGGGTTGCCTCTGTCAGGACAGACAAGGTTCTGCCGGAATTAAAGGAATGCCGGTTTAAAATTGCCTGCGACGTGACGAATCCGCTGTGCGGAATCAACGGCGCTACATATATTTATGGTCCGCAGAAGGGCGTTACGGAGAATATGCAGGAAGAGCTGGACGCAGATATGGCGGGCTATGCGGCTGTGACGAAGGCGTGTATCGGGACTGATTTTGCCGAAACGGAAGGCGCGGGCGCAGCCGGGGGCCTGGGCTTTGCCTTTTTAAGCTATTTGAATGCAAATCTGCAGCCAGGTATTGAGCTGGTGCTGGATGCGGTGGATATGGAGAAGAGCATGGAAGGAGCGGATCTTGTCTTTACCGGAGAAGGACGCCTGGACTATCAGACTGCTATGGGAAAGGCTCCGGTGGGAATCGCAAAGCTTGCGAAAAAGCATGGGGCGAAGGTGATTGCTCTCGCGGGAGCGGTTATAGAGGGAGCTGAGAAGTGCAATGAAAATGGAATTGATGCGTTCTTCCCGATCCTTCGCAGGATTGTCACGCTGGACGAGGCGATGGACCCTGAGACGGCAAAGCAGAATATGGTTAAGACGGCGGAACAGGTGATCCGTCTGGTTGCCGCGGTAAAGTAAGAGATAACGGAGAGATACGGATGAGTAATGAGACACTGATTTTGCTTGGCACAGGAAATGCTACGGTTACAAAGTGCTTTAATACCTGCTTTGCGATAAAAACCGGAGAAGAATACTTTCTGGTGGATACCGGAGGGGGAAACGGCATCATGACTCAGCTGGAACGGGCCGGGATTCCGATGGAAGCCATTCATGAGATTTTTATGAGCCATGAGCATACGGATCATCTTCTGGGCCTGATCTGGCTGATACGGATGATTGCCACAAAGATGAAAAAAGGTCAGTATGAGGGAAATCTGAATATTTACTGCCATGAAGAATTAAAAGAGACGATTCTGACCATCACGAAGCTTACCGTGCAGGAAAAGTTTTATAAGCTGATCGGAGAAAGGATTTTTTTCCGTCCGGTGGAGGACGGCGAAGTCAAAAGCATTCTGGGATATGAGATTCAGTTTTTTGACATCCGTTCCACAAAAGCAAAGCAGTTCGGATTTACGATGCGGCTGAAGAACAGAAGGAGATTTACCTTTTTGGGAGACGAACCTTATCAGGAGCATGAGCGGAAATATGCGGAAGGAACAGACTGGCTGCTTCATGAGGCTTTCTGTCTGTACCGCGACAAGGAAATTTACAGGCCGTATGAAAAGCATCACGCAACCGTGAAGGAGGCGTGCGAGCATGCAGAGGAGCTGGGCGCGGGGAACCTGCTTCTCTATCATACGGAGGACAAAAATCTGGCGGATCGAAAAAGGCTGTATACCGAGGAAGGAAAGCGGTATTATCACGGCAATCTGATTGTGCCGGAGGATCTTGAGAGGATCTCTTTATAAACTCCTGAAGGGCCCGGCGCGGTGTCAAAAGAGGTATATTTTTCTTGAAAAATACGGAAAGTGTGGTACTATAAAATTGTACATTTTTGTAAAGGAAGGGAGAGCAACATGCAGACTTTAGAATTAAAGAAAATGGCTAATGAAGTCCGCAAAGGCATTGTTACTGCTGTACATAGTGCAAAAGCAGGACATCCTGGCGGGTCTTTATCGGCGGCAGACATCTTTACTTATTTATATTTTGAGGAACTGAATATCGATCCTCAGAATCCGGCGGACCCGGACAGAGACCGTTTTGTTTTGTCCAAGGGGCATACCGCTCCGGGATATTACAGCGCTATGGCGCACAGAGGATATTTTCCGGTAGAGGATCTTGTGACTCTGCGCCATGTGGGTTCTCATCTTCAGGGGCATCCATGCATGCAGCATATTAAAGGCATTGATATGTCCTCCGGTTCTTTGGGACAGGGAATTTCCGCTGCCGTAGGCATGGCTATTGCAGGCAAGCTGGACAACAAGTCTTATAAGGTTTACACTCTGCTCGGAGACGGCGAGATTCAGGAAGGACAGGTATGGGAGGCTTCCATGCTGGCTGGCCACAGACATCTGGACAACCTGGTAGTGATTGTAGACAATAACGGACTTCAGATTGACGGCAAGATTGAGGATGTATGTTCTCCGTATCCGATTGATAAAAAATTCGAGGCATTTAACTTTCATGTGATTAACGTTGCAGACGGAAACGATATGGATCAGTTAAGGGCAGCGTTTGAGGAAGCTAAGACAGTAAAAGGACAGCCGGTTGCAATTATCGCAAAAACCGTAAAAGGCAAAGGCGTTTCCTTTATGGAGAATCAGGCATCCTGGCACGGCGCTGCTCCCAATGACGAGCAGTATGCGGTCGCAATGGCAGATTTAGAGAAAGTAGGTGAAGCATTATGTCAGAAGTAAAGAAAATTGCAACAAGAGAGAGCTATGGCAATGCTTTAGCTGAACTGGGAGCAGAGTATCCGAATCTGGTCGTATTGGACGCTGACCTTGCGGGCGCTACCAAGACGGGCGTATTTAAGAAAGCATTTCCGGACAGGCATATTGACTGCGGTATTGCGGAGGGCAATATGATGGGCGTGGCGGCAGGTCTTTCCACGGCAGGCAAGATTCCTTTTGCATCTACTTTTGCGATGTTTGCGGCAGGAAGAGCTTTTGAGCAGGTCCGCAACTCGATCGGATATCCGCACATGAATGTAAAAATCGGCGCGACCCATGCCGGCATCTCTGTCGGAGAGGACGGCGCGTCCCATCAGTGCAACGAGGATATCGCCCTGATGAGAACTATTCCGGGAATGGTTGTAATCAACCCGGCGGATGATGTGGAAGCCAAAGCGGCTGTAAAGGCAGCTATTGACTACGTTGGACCGGTTTATTTAAGATTCGGCCGCCTGGCTGTCCCGGTTATCAATGATCCGGCGGACTATAAGTTTGAACTTGGAAAGGGAATTACCTTAAGAGAAGGAAAGGATGTAACGATTATTGCAACCGGACTTGAGGTTTCCGAGAGCCTGGAGGCAGCGAAGCTTCTGGAGTCAGACGGAATCTCTGCTGAGGTGATTAACATTCATACCATCAAGCCTCTGGACGAGGAGCTGGTAGTTGCGGCGGCAAAGAAGACCGGCAAGGTGGTTACCGTGGAGGAGCATTCCATTATCGGCGGGCTTGGCGGAGCAGTCGCTGAGGTTCTGGCTGAGAAGGCACCGACGAAAATGCTGCGTATCGGCGTGATGGATACCTTCGGCGAATCCGGTCCGGCAAAGGCTCTGATTGAGAAATACGGGCTGGATGCAAAGAGCATCTATGAGAAAGTAAAGGCGTGGTTATAAAGAGAACCAATAATAAGACCCTGTGCGGTGATATGCACAGGGTTTTATTATTGATATCTGATCATTAAGCTTTTTATTCCGGATACACCAGTCTTTCTTCAGAAATATCATAAAGCGTCTCATCCAGATATCTGCGCGCCAGCCATTTGGCCATGTTAAGGTTCATATCCAGATAATTGCCGCAGTCTTTGGGGCTGGCGCCGGGGATTTCACCTTCAAAGTCGCGTATAAACTCATACATTTCAATCATCAGGTTTACAATGTCGGCGGATTCGTAATCGCCTGAAAGCAGCAGGTAAAACCCGGTGCGGCAGCCCATTGGGCCGAAATAAATGATTTTGGAACCGAAAACCGGATGATTTCTAAGAAAGGTGGCGCCCAGATGTTCTATTGCATGCATTTCGGCGGTATTCATAACCGGCTCGTCGTTAGGGCTGGTCATACGAAGGTCAAAGGTGGTGATCAGGGAGTCGCCTACCGGATCTTTTCTTGATACATAGACGCCTGGAATCAGTTTGATATGGTCTATGGTAAAGCTGGTAATTTTTTCCATAAGGATACCTCCATCATATGTTTGTGTTTCGATATTTTAACTATAGCAAAGTTTGTTGACAAAGGCAAGGAAGAAAGATAAAATTGAAACTGAATCAGGTGCCTGGAATCAGGCTTTTTATTCCTGCGGGCAATGAGTCAGGCGGATGCAAAGCATCCGTTTGACGAATGCCGCGAGGGTCAAATACCCCGCAGCTCTGCTGCGCTGCAGGCTGGATGCCCCGTCGGCTTGCTGCGGGGTTTTTGATCTGGCTTTTCTGGGAAATGGAGGAGAGATGCAGTGGAAAATTATGATCTGGAATTATTACTGCAATATGTAGCGGAACATAAATTCCGATTGCTCCGGTCCCGGTTAGCGGAGATGAATGAGGCCGATATTGCGGAATTTATGGAAGAGGTGGACGATAATCAGAAGGTTTTGATCTTCCGTATGCTTCCGAAGGAACTGGCCGCGGATGTGTTCGCATGTCTGGAGCCGGACATTCAGGAGCATATTATCAACAGTATCACCGATGCGGAGATCCACAAGATTATAGAAGATTTGTTCGTGGACGATGCGGTCGATATGCTGGAGGAGCTTCCGGCGACGGTCGTTAAAAGGGTCATGCGTATGGCGGCTCCGGAGACGAGAAAGCTGATCAACCAGTTTCTGCAGTATCCTGACAACAGCGCGGGCAGCATTATGACAGCCGAATATATCGGCCTGAAAAAATATATGAATGTAGAGCAGGCATTTTCCTATATTCGTGCCCACGGCATAGATAAGGAAACTATTTACACCTGTTTTGTTATGGACGGACAGCGCCATCTGGAAGGTGTTGTAACGATTAAGGATCTTCTGATGAATCCGTATGAGATAAAGATTCAGGAGATTATGGATACCAATATCATCAAGACCGTGACGACGGAGGATCAGGAGGAGGTTATTGATCTGTTCAATAAATACGATCTGCTCTGTCTTCCGGTTGTGGATCATGAGGATCGCTTAGTCGGAATCGTTACCGTTGATGATATTGTGGATGTCATGGAAGAGGAGGCCACAGAAGACTTCGAGAAAATGGCGGCTATGCTTCCAAGTGATAAGCCCTATCTGAAAACAGGCATTCTGGAGCTGGCAAAGAACCGCATTGTCTGGCTGACAGTGCTGATGCTGAGCTCTATGATTACAGGGAGCATTCTGACCCACTATGAGGAAGCCTTTGCAACGCTTCCGCTTTTGGTCAGCTTTGTTCCGATGCTGACCGGTACGGGGGGCAATGCGGGGAGCCAGTCCAGTACGATGATTATCCGGTGTATGGCAATCGGCGAGGTGGAGCCAAAGGATGTGCTGAAGGTTATCTGGAAGGAAGTGAGGGTGGCCCTGGTAGTCGGTCTGATTCTGGCCGCTCTGAATTTTGTGCGTCTGATGCTGATGTATCCGGGGCAGAGCATGGTATGTCTGACGGTTGTGCTGAGCCTTTACATTACGGTGATTATGGCCAAGGGCATCGGATGTACGCTTCCGATCGCGGCAAAGCTTCTGAAGCTGGACCCTGCGATTATGGCTGCGCCGCTTATTTCCACGATTGTGGACGCGTGCAGTTTGATTATTTATTTTAAAATTGCATGTCATTTATTAAATATATAAGAGGAGACGGGAAAGATGATAAACGATAAAAAAGTATTATTCAGCGGAATGCAGGCGACCGGTAACCTGACGCTTGGCAATTATCTGGGAGCTATGAAGAACTGGGTATCCCTGTGCGATGAATACGAATGCTTTTACAGTGTAGTGGACATGCATTCTATTACGATCCGCCAGGACCCCGCCGTGCTCCGCCAGCGCGCCCGCAGTCTGCTGCTGATCTATATTGCGGCAGGTATTGATCCGGAAAAAAACTGTCTGTATTATCAGTCCCATGTATCCGGCCATGCGGAACTGGCATGGATTCTGAACTGCTTTACTTATATGGGAGAGCTGAGCCGTATGACACAGTTCAAGGATAAGTCGGCAAAGCACGCGGATAATATTAATGCAGGACTGTTCACCTACCCGGTTCTGATGGCTGCGGATATCCTGCTCTATCAGGCGGATGTGGTTCCGGTCGGCATTGACCAGATGCAGCACCTGGAGCTGACCAGAGATATTGCACAGCGCTTTAACGGTATTTACGGAGAGGTATTTACAATTCCGGAGGCTTATATCGGAAAGGTCGGCGCAAAAATCATGAGTCTGCAGGAGCCGTCCAGAAAAATGTCCAAATCCGATGAAAATCCCAACGCATCTATTTATTTAATGGATGATCCGGACACCGTCATGCGCAAATGCAAGCGTGCGGTGACGGATTCGGAGGCGCAGATTCTGTACCGTGAGGAGCAGCCGGGTATTAAAAACCTGATAGATATTTACAGCGCCTGTACAGAAAAAACGCCTGACGAGGTGGTGAGAGAATTTAACGGCAGAGGCTATGGAGAGTTTAAAGCGGCAGTCGGCGAGGCGGTCGTCAGTGTCTTAAAGCCTTTGCAGAGCCGGTACGCGGAGCTTGCGAAGGATAAAGCATATATTGACGGCATTATTAAGGCAAATGCCGAGAAGGCAGGCTGTGTGGCGGCAAAGACGCTTCGCAAGGTACAGCGCAGGGTGGGCTTCCCGGATCGCATCCGGTAAATTAAGAAAGGAGAAAGGAATTATGAGACAGATTAAACCAGAGGAGCTGCAGAAAAACCCGTTTCAGATGATAGGGAAGGAATGGCTGCTGGTGGCGGCGGAAAAAGCCGGTAAAACCAATGCAATGACGGCCTCATG
>VSNE01000219.1 GCA_009774155.1 Lachnospiraceae bacterium | reverse complement strand
TTTTTCTTATCTATGCAGTATTCTGACAGCGGATAGACCTTTACGCCCGCTTCCCAGGCTCTTTCTATCATTTCCTGCTCCGATTTCCCCGGAACCATCTGAAGAAGGATATGTACGCCTGCACGGTCGCCCCAAATTCTCTGGACGCATTTCAGACCCTTTACCTCTGACAGAAGAATATCATGTTTATTTTTATACAGGGCGCGCATCTTATTCAGATGTCTCTCGTAGTATCCCCGTTCCATAAAAAGCTGCACCATCTTCTGATCTATCCTGGATACGGTACAGGAAAAGCTTCTTCCCACCTGCTCATATCTCTCCAAAAGAGAAGGAGGCAGCACCAGATAGCTGATACGGATGGCGGGAGCGATTGCTTTGGAAAAGGTTCCGATATAAATGACTCTCTGATGGCTGTCGCTTCCCTGCAGGGACGGAATCGGCTTGCCGACATAACGGAATTCACTGTCATAGTCATCCTCAATAATATAACGTCCCGGCCGCTCCGCTGCCCACTGCAGCAGCTCCTGGCGTCTTTTGATCGGCATAACGATGCCAAGCGGATACTGGTGGGAGGGCATCACATAGGCAATATCCGCTCCGCTCCCCTTCAGCTCTTCCACATTCATGCCTGATTTATCCATCGTAACCGTACAGCAGTCATACCCCAGCCTTTGGAAAATATCATATGCATGCCGGTAGGTAGGGCTTTCCATGGCAATCCGGCACTGCGTTCCAAGCATCCGGGACAAAAGCATTAAAAGGTAATCATTCCCTGCGCCCAATATAATCTGTGACGGCTGTACCTGCACTCCTCTGGCCTGATGCAGATAAGTACATATGGCGGCGCGCAGCTTCGGCTCTCCTTTGGCATCTCCCAGATGAAACAATTCCTTCTGATCATCCTGAAGCACTTCCCGGCTTAATTTCCTCCAGACGGAATAAGGAAAATGCTCCAGGTCAATTCCATTGGGAGAAAAATCATACCGGCGCGGGACAGACGAGGGCTTCTCCGGCTTCTCCTTAAGAAGCGGACTCCGATCCAGCTTCAGGTGATACAGCTCCTCCATCTGACAGACAAAATACCCGCTGCACGGAACCGCCTCTATATAGCCTTCCGACAAAAGCTGCTCATAGGCAAGCTGGGCCGTGCTCCGGCTTACCCCAAGCTGCCTGGAAAGAAGTCTTGTGGACGGCAGTTTTTCCCCGCGGCAAATATTTCCTTTCTGTATTTCTTCCTTTATATATTCGTAAATCTGCTCATACAAACTTTTCCCGGATCCGGCATCCAGGTTCGGCATCATCTCATACATACCTGAAACCTCAAAGCCATTCGGCTGATACGCAGCGGGAGAACTGCCGCAGACAAGATCTGTTGCAGTTCTCCCGCGTTTTCTTTTACCTTATTTCCTGCCTTACTTCGGCAGCTTAAACGAGCTTTTCAGCGATACAATTCTGTTGAACACTAAAGCATCCGGCCTGGAATCCTTCGCATCCACGCAGAAGAATCCGTTTCTGACAAACTGAAAGCTGTCATAAGCCTTTACATCCTTCAGAGCAGGCTCCAGCTTCGCATGGGCAATGACCAGAGAGTTCGGGTTAATGTTCATGCTTCCGTCGTCATTATATACGCCCTTTTCCTCGTCGATCAAATTTTCATACAGACGCACCTCCGCATCCACCGCATAGGGAGCCGGAACCCAGTGGATCGTTCCCTTTACCTTCCGTCCGGTAAATCCGCTTCCTGCCTTCGTCTCCGGATCATAGGTACAGTGCACCTCGGTAACTCTGCCGTTTTCATCCTTTACAAAGCTTACACATTTTACAAAATAGGCATGCATCAGGCGCACCTCATTGCCGGGAAACAGGCGGAAGTATTTCTTCGGAGGCTCCTCCATAAAATCTTCCCTTTCAATATACAGCTCCCTGCCAAACGGGATTTTCCGGGAACCAAGCGCCTCATTCTCCAGATTATTGGCCGCATCCAGATATTCTGTCTCCCCTTCCGGGTAGTTATCGATGATCAGCTTGATCGGATTCAGAACCGCCATCATACGGGAGCGCTTCATCTTCAAATCCTCACGGATGCAGTATTCCAGCATTGCATAATCCACAGAGCTGTGACTTTTGGATACCCCGCACAGCTCCACGAACAGACGGATGGATTCCGGCGTAAAGCCGCGGCGGCGAAGCGCCGCAATGGAGACAAGACGGGGGTCGTCCCAGCCGTCCACCACCTTATCCTCTACCAGCTTTTTAATATATCTCTTGCCTGTCACCACATTGGTCAGATACAGCTTTGCAAACTCAATCTGCCTGGGCGCATGAGGATATTCCAGCTCGCGTACCACCCAGTCATAGAGGGGGCGGTGGTCCTCGAATTCCAGCGTACAGATAGAATGGGTAATGCCCTCGATCGCGTCCTCTATCGGATGGGCAAAATCGTACATCGGGTAAATACACCACTGATCCTTGGTATTATGATGACTCATATGCGCCACCCGGTAAATCACCGGATCACGCATATTCATATTCGGGGAAGCCATATCAATTTTTGCGCGGAGCACCTTTTCTCCGTCCCCGTACACGCCGTTTTTCATATTCTCAAACAGCTCCAGGTTCTCCTCCGGGCTTCTGTCCCGGTACGGGCTGTTCTTACCCGGCTCTGTCAGCGTTCCGCGGTATTCCCGGATTTCCTCCGCCGTCAGATCGCAGACATATGCTTTTCCTTTCTTAATCAGCTTTACCGCCGCTTCATACATCTGCTGAAAATAATCGGAAGCGAAAAACAGCCGATCCTCCCAGTCTGCTCCCAGCCACTGAATATCCCTTTTAATCGCATCCACAAACTCAACCCTCTCCTTGGTCGGGTTCGTGTCGTCAAAGCGCATATTGAACTTTCCGTTATATTTCTGCGCCAGCCCGTAGTTTAAAAGTATGGACTTGGCATGTCCGATATGCAGATAGCCGTTGGGCTCCGGCGGAAAACGCGTGTGAACAGTATCATAGACACCTTCTGCAAGGTCTTTATCAATCTCTGTCTCAATAAAATTTTTGGAAACAGCTTCATTCTCCATAACAGGTTCCTCCTCGGTTTAAACTGAAATTTATCATAGCATAACCATGACAAGCATTGCAAGAATATCTTTATCTGCCCGGCGATTCCTGCATATCCTCCATCATTCTTTCAAAGGCTTCCTTTAATCCTACCTCTGCCTGCCAGCCCAGCGAGCGCAGCTTACCGGCATCCAGGAAAAGCCTTGTGTCGGCGGCATAGCCGTATGAGGAAATATCCTCCGGAATATCATACTCCACCCGGATCTCATCCTTCGCAATCTCATGCGCAACCATCTGTGCCATTTTCCCAATCGTGGTATGGCTTACTACATTCGAAAAATTATAAGCATCCCCCTTATTACCCTATACCCGCAGTAAAAGCAGCGCGCGTACGGCATCCCGGGTATACACATAATTTCCCTCGGATTTTCCATAGGTGTGAAGAACAATATTCCTTTTCTCTATGGCGCTTCTTGCAAACTGGGCAAAAACACGGTTCTCTGTCTCCAGAACGCCGGCGCCGAAGGTCTGTGCCAGACGGGCAATTCTTGTATTTACTCCATATTCCTCAGCATAGGAGGCACACAGACACTCACACAGGCGCTTGCTCTCCGGATAGCAGCTTCTGACAGCCTGGAGATCCAAATAGCCCAGCGTATCCTCCGCCACCTTCTGATCCCCGTCAAGCACCCCATAGACCTCCATGGAAGAGACATAGAGAAAACATTTCACCTTTTTCTCCGCGGCCAGGGCAAGCAGCCGATCCGTACTTCCCACAGAAAGCCGTATCGTCTCCACCGGCTTTGTCACCATTGTCCTGGACTGAGTGACCGCTGCCGTATGAATGATATAGTCCACCTTTGAATCCGGATGAACCTGCTCCTTTTCCAGATCACAGATGATCAGCTCCAGGCTGCTGTCTCCCAGAAAATCCGCAAATATTTTTTCCGCCTTCTGCCGGCTTCTCACTATGGCCAGCACCTTCAGCCCCAGTCCGTGCGTCTGACTGCAGTACAGCAGATTCTTCACCAGCAGGGAGCCAATCAGTCCGGTAGCCCCTGTCACCAGAAAAACGCTGTTTTTATATGCTTCAAACGGCAGATTGCTTTCCGCAGTATATTTCATGTCCTCCAGTTCTCTCTTTTTCAAGCGTTATTCCCCCATTCCATAGATTTGCGAATCCTCTTTTGCATCAAGCATGGCCCGCATAATGTAAAAATCCTCCGGGGTCGTAATTTTAATATTCTCCCCGGGCGAATCAATCAAATACAGCTTTTTCCCATAATGCTGCATCATGGAGCAGCAGTCAATAAAGTCCAGAAGCTCCTCCGCAATGGCCCTCCGATGGGCTGCTATGATTTCCTCCAGCCAAAAGCTCTGGGGAGCGCGGGCCAGTCTTGACTGTTCCCGATCCGGTATTTCCCGGATACCGCCCTGCTCATCCACCAAAAGAACAGTCTCCTTTACCTTTACGGAAGCGATTGCCGAGCCGTGAAGCTTCACAGATTCAATACTGCTGCTGATTACCTTTTGATTAATCAAAGGGCGCACTCCGTCGTGAATCAGCACAATGCTTCTCTCGCCTCCCGCCGCCTCCTCTGCCGCGCACAGACCAAAATAAATGGACTGCTGCCCATTGGCTCCGCCGGGGACGATCCTCTTTACCTTCTCCAGATTATATTTCCGGACAAGCTCCTCCAAATAAGGAATCCATTCCTCTACACATGCGACAACGATTCCGTCAATCTCCTCATGCGCTTCAAACTGATCCAGCGTATGGATAATAATCGGCTTTCCATGCATATTCAGAAATTGCTTCGGCTTTTCTTTCGTATGCATACGGGAACCGACTCCCCCTGCAAATATCACTGCAATATTCATCCTATCATCTCCTGTTCTTCCTTCTGTCTGTTTGGTCTGACGTCAGCTCCCCGACCACATCCTGAATGAATTTTTTATAATCCGCCTCCGACACATATAACTGCTCCCGAAACCGGGCAATCTCAGAATCATAGCGATCCGTACGCTCCAAATCCTCC
>VSNE01000218.1 GCA_009774155.1 Lachnospiraceae bacterium | reverse complement strand
TTCTTTCTTGCCTGTACGCGGCTGATTTCTTCTGCCTGCCAAACCGGAATTGCCCGATGCTTCAATGCCAGATAGATAAGCTTATCAATCACTATACTTTCACCGTCAAAATAATCCTCCAGATAAACTCTGCCTTCCTGCTTTTCAACCCCTGTCTCCGGATAATACTTTAACCATCTTTTCTGCTCCTCTTTGCTCTCTATCCACTGCGCTTTTTCCTGCGAATCTTTCTTTTCTTTATTCATGCAGCAAAACTTATATTTCTTTCCGCTGCCGCAGGGACAGGGATCATTTCTTCCCACCTTTAATTTCTTAGCCGGCTTTTTTACAGGTTCCTCCAGAGTTTTAGCTATCTGTTCAAAATCCGGAACAACCCTCCCGTTTTTTTCCCCTTCAAACATTATCCAGCCCTTCAGTTCCTCTGATGCTGACATGGATGGACTGCAGAATGTACTGTCCCACTCATCATACCGGAACATCATATCAACACAACTGTCATATTCGCCGTAGACAAATCCGTCTACCAGCTCTTCATCGAATAAATACTGTACCTCCTGCAGCATATCTACAAAATGGCACCTGCAGATTGTCCCTACCAGATTCGTATAAATCTGGTCGCCAAGCAATTCCTCATGATAAATCAGCTCCTTTAAATATGCTTTTAATTCTTCCTCTTCCAAAATACCATCCAGGTATAACTGCCCCATTACATCCAGCATGGCTCCCCGGACAAAGTCATCCACCTCCGGATTCCGGACACAGTCCTTTAACAGCTCCAGATTCCCGTTATAGGTATTATACAGTATATTGTTCAGTCCCTCTGTCACTGTATCTCCTATCAGATTATCAAGAACATCCCCCGGGAGACAGGATAAGGCAATAATCTTTTCAAACGCCTCCTGATCATGAAATTCTCCTGCAAAAAACAGTGCATAAAGATGAAGCATATAATTGGGGTCCAGCTCTTCCTTGTCAGCAAGCGCGCGGTCTATGGCTGCATGAAGATATGGCTTTGCCTCTTCCGGATGCCGCTCCACCATATGAAACGATTCTGCCGGAAATTTATCAGTTCTGTAAATAATATTTTTAATTGCTTCCTGTAGATTTTTCATAATACCTGTCCCTTATCCTTTGCCTTAATATAAATCCGGTTATAATCCATAAAAAGCATATCTCTAGGAAATATTAGTTGTCAAGAAAAATTGTTTTAAATAATGTTCAGTTTCTCTGCTGATTCCATACGGCTAAAAAAACGAAGAGTCATCACACTCTTCGCTTCCTGCCCGGCACTTTACAATACGCCGCCGCTTCACTCACAAATATCCCCATAATCACCGCGCAATAATCCCTGCGCCTGCACTTCCATCCGGATACCAACGACACAAACATTTACTCAAGTTCAGCAAAAATACTTCCCATCAGTTCCCATGCGGCATCCCTTTCCCGCCTTTGCTCCGGCGTCAGTTCCTCATAGGGACACAGCATCGGATGCTGCCTTGCCCCATCGTCACGAACAGGGCCATAACTCCAGTTATAAAAAATATAGAACCGAAGCCACCTCATATGATCCAATTTACGGTACATTTCTTTTGCAGTCTCTGAATGCTTTGTTTTGCAATATTTCTCATATGCTTTCTTTACTGCGGATGCAGTAAGCTCTGTAATGGTTTCATCATTGAGAAGAATTCTGGTTTTCATCAAAAGATGATCTGCCGCTACGATCTTAGACTGCCTGTGAAGATCATCCAGCTCATTCCAGTCAAGAGTCGGATAAGAAACAGATCTCCGAAAAAGCTCATTAATCATAATTGCCGCTTTATTCAGTCCCGTACGAATGATCTGCTGTGATGTATAGATATCCTCATTTGTTCCGAAATAAGAGATTCCCGGAGCTTTTCGGCTGCTCCGCAGATCGATTCGGCCGGAGATTCTATAGTATTTATTCAGTGTCCAGAAAATACCCCAGCCATTCTGCTCATCATCCTCACAAATAATGATACGGTCAGCCTTCTCCAGAATGGAACGATTCTCCGCCCAGGTCTCATCATGGAAAATTAAAGAATCCTTCACCCCGGATTCCTCCTTCAGGGAAAACAATTCGCCCAAACGATAATGTACCGCAAAAAATTCTCCGGCATCGCCAAAAATATGATACGCCACATGCTGCTCTGTTGATATGATATTGGTTAATATCGCCCGTTCCAGGATACTGGAGCCATAGTTTCCAAATCCAATGAGCACAATGGTATTTTCATGACGGCATAATGGTTTGGAACGCCAGTATTGTCTGGCACAGCATTCATAACTATGAAAAAAATTAATATTTCCGGAAAGTTTATCCTGCCCGTTTGTTGTTCTTGCGTAGACCTCTACCGGTAATTCATGCAGATTGACTGCCCGGCTGTTGACGCCAATATCATTTTCTTTCATCAGAAAAATCTTGCATTTTGTCCCGGTATTCCTCTTTTTTGCCACAATCTTATGGGGTGAAGCGCTTAGGTAGATACAGGGATAATTGGGAATTTCACTCTGACCGCTTCTTTTTTCTCCGTAAATAATCAGCGCATCCGGATCTTCTTTATAGATATTGGCCGCCAATGTATTTGATTCCACTCCATAATCGGCAAAATAATACCAGTTTTTATGCCGCTGCAGACTTAGCATAAAGAAAGGCAGCCCTTCGCTGGTAATAAAGGATACTACCGCTCCAAACAATGTCATCATAATACCGGCAGACAAAAGCAGAAATATCATTCCCACCATATGTCCCAACGGCGTTACCGGTATCAGATCCCCATATCCTACAGTAGACAAAGTCACTAACGAATACCAGAGAGCATCTCCAAATGTCCGGATCACCGCATCGCTGCTTGCAGATTCCGAACAATAAAGAATGGTCAGCAGACCGATATAAACCAGAGCTGTCACCACAATCAAATACAGGTAGATATTCTTTCTCGTTTTCATAGTATCTGTTATTTCCTTTTCAAGACTCATACAAATGAGTCCTTTATTTAAAATTGCTTCCTGATGCAAGTGGAAATGACTGTTTTTCTCATCTTCCGACATCTGCCTTTTTACATTATACCCTTCTGACTATGTATCCCGCAAGAATTTTTCCGTGAAATGTTGTTGTATTGGATTCTACTTTCCCAGCTTTCCCAATTCCTCCATGGCCCGGAGCCCTGCTCCCTTGTGTCAAGGTCATGACACGGACTTTTTTAAAAAATTCCATCTATAGAATGGAATTTCTGCTACATAGATAACTGATGCTCCTGTATTTTTGATACTGCAAAATTACATTTCAAACTTTTCTATTCTGCATTCATGCTTCTTATTTTTCTTTTCATAGTTAATTCCAACAAGCAAAATATTTCCTCTATACTCTTTAAGGGCTGACACATATCCTTTACTTTTAATCTGGCTTATCGCTCCCTCAGCAGATTTATCCCATTTTAGTTCCAGAACCAATGCCGGATTTAAAGATGTACGTTTAGGAAGAAAAACCATATCGGCAAATCCATTTCCTGTCGGCAGTTCTCTTATAAGAGTATAATCTCTGCAAGCACTATAATATGCCAACGCAATCACGCTGCTCAAAGAGATCTCATTGTTATATATCAGACTGGAAGAACTTTGCATATGGACTTCTTGTATCATCTGCGCCACAGCATTTTCATCCATCGCCAAAGTCGCCTTAAGCAAGGCTTCTGACGCGCTGACTGCCTTCATTACTTCCTCCCACCCGTCATTTCTAATTGCCCGCAGAAAAACGCTCCTTACCTCATCATTCGGAATAAAAACTTTTTTCGTTTTGCTATCATAAGCCATATATCCCATATGAATCAGCAGTGTAATTACATCATCTGCAGAGTTGAATGAAGTAATATCGTTTTGAAATGATTCCACGTCAATACTGCATTCCTGACCTCCCAGCATATCTACGATCAATTGTCTTAATCCATCAAAATCCATTGCAATATACGCCATCAAGGACTTATACGTCTCTGTTCCGGACCAATAATTTCCGAATTCCCCGCTGTCTACGGCTTCAATTACAGAATTAGGGCTATAAATATGTCCTACCTTTTCAAAATAATATCCATCATACCATCTTTGCATCTCTTTAAATGGCATATTATGTTCTTTACAAATAGTCTTTACCTCTGTCTCTGTAAAGCCAACAAACTCCGCCATCTGTCTGGGGCTGACCATTGTATGCTCCCGGAAATTATTTAAAGCTGACTGTGTGCCGTACTTCTTAATTGGCAAAATCCCCGTAATATAAGCAAGCTTTAAAAACGCCCCCGATGGAGTTCCTTTAAACAAACCTCTTAACAGATTAATATATTCTTTCTGAAGATTCTCGTTATTTTTGTCCTCCCGGAACAGGCAGTCCCACTCATCAATAATAACGATAAACTGTTCTTTTGTCTTAGCATTAATTTTAGCCAATACAGAAGGCAATGAAATGTCCGTGTCCAGAACACATTCCGGATATTCCTTTCTCAACTCGGATATCACCTGTTCCTGAATATAACTCACCACCTTAACAGAAGAATTTCTCTTCATTTCCTCAAGCGCATTTCCGTACATCCACTGAATATCCAAAAAGATTACATTATACTTATTTAAATGCACTTTAAAAAATTCATTCTGACTTATTTTAAGTCCTGCAAACAGCTTTTCAGAATGACATCCTTTACTGTAATACGCTGACAGCATAGTTACCGCCATTGTTTTTCCAAATCTCCTTGGTCTGCTGGAACAGATCAATGGCCTGTCTTTTCCGATACGGCTATTCGTATATTTTATCAGTTCGGTCTTATCCACATACAAATCAGAGTTGATAGAAACCGTAAACTGTTCATTTCCCGGATTTAAGTATATACCCATGCCTACACGCTCCTCACTGTTAATCATTCATTCTATACATAGCAGTAATAATCATTTTGTGCAATACTTTTATTAATACACTTATCGATATCTTCTTTAATGCTTTGCATCCCAGTCTTTGGGATAATATGTTGCTTTAATCATAGTTAGTGTAAATCCTGCAATTTTTTAGAAAAAAGCATAATTGAACTATCAATTTC
>VSNE01000217.1 GCA_009774155.1 Lachnospiraceae bacterium | reverse complement strand
AAAGAATACACAGTGCGATTGGTTACATAACACCCCAGCAAAAGGAGGATGAGGAACTCGAAAAAACTGCATAATCTCTCAACTTTTTTTGTCCAAAGTATTGACATGGGTCCATCTCCTTGCTACGTAATTGTTTTAGACAATTCAATTATACCACATGCAAGGGGTTTGTCCTTTTTATGAGCTAAATTATTAATTTTTCAAGGTTCAACATACCAAATGGTGAGAAGTTTGAGCTAATTACGCATCCAATTCCTATCTCAAATGACAGGGAACGATGGATTATACATTCGATCCTTGTTCATCAAATTCAATGGATAACTTTGAATTATCCAACCTGCTTTCCAAATAATAATAAAAGATTATTGACTAAAAATTATAACATAAATTATTCATTCCAAAACAGCAAACTTTACATTTTTTCTGACAAACTAAGCAGGTGTAAATGTTTTTAGGATACTAATATCATATTAGTAATTACATAATTGGTATACGAACGAATTTAGACAGATAAATTTTTTAATCAGGTCATTCAGTAGTTTAATCAGTTTAATGATACGAGCCATCAGAGCAGATATAAGGCAGTCATTAAATCTAATGAATTTTCCCAAACGTTTTGTAACTGCCGGAAGCAAGAATCTCATAATTCATGTCCGCAATAAACTTTCTTTCCGGTTTGGGAAGAGAACGGGAAATTTTATTGGAAAAAGTTAAAATTTCCCGTTTCATTTGATAAGTATTTGATGTAAAATGAACCACAGGGAATCCTCCTTCTTTTTGTTTAGTATGGTTTTTGTTGATGATTAAATTTTACATCAAAAAGGGATAGGATTCCTTATATTTTGGTCATTTTTTGAAGGTTGTGTATCAGCAGTCCACTGGATTGGGAGTTTTGTGGATAAGACTGCGGAAACTCAAGGAAAAGACTGCCTTTGAAAAATTTCCGGTTTGTGTTATGATAATACACAATAGAAATGGAAGGGGTAAGACAGTATGGGACATTTAACTACCAGAGATGCCTATAAAAGTCTGGAAGAACGAATCAACTGGTTTACGCAGGGCGCTCCGCCTTCGGATACGTTATATAAGATTCTGCAGGTGCTGTATACGGAGAAAGAAGCAAAATGGGTAGCGCTGCTCCCGGTCCGTCCGTTTACATTGAAAAAAGCGGCGAAAATATGGGGAACCACAGAGGCAAAGGCAGAGAAGCTTTTAGATCATCTTTGTGAGAAGGCTCTTCTGGTGGATTCGGAATATCACGGGGAGAGGCAGTTCGTTATGCCGCCGCCGATGGCGGGATTTATCGAATTTGCTTTAATGCGCACCAGAGGAGATATTGACCAGAAATATTTAAGCGAGCTCTACTGGCAGTATATGAATGTGGAAGAGGATTTTGTAAAGGATCTGTTTTTTGCCACGGAAACCAGGCTGGGGCGCGTCTATGTGCAGGAGCCGGTGCTGGTCAATGACAAGACAAACCATATTCTGGACTATGAGCGTGCAAGCCATATTGTAGAGGAGGCGCAGTACATCGGACTGGGAACCTGTTACTGCCGCCATAAGGCTTATCATGCAGGACATCCTTGTGAGATTGATGCTCCGTGGGATGTATGTCTGACCTTTGATAATGTAGCCCGCTCTCTGGCGGAGCATGGAGAGTATGCGCGCCTTATTTCCAGGGAGGAAGCAAAAGAGGTTCTTCAGCTTTCCTATGAGAGTAATCTGGTGCAGATTGGGGAAAATGTAAGGGAGCATCCGGCATTTATCTGCAACTGCTGCGGCTGCTGCTGTGAGGCGTTGCAGGCGGCCAGAAGGTTCAGCCCGATGCAGCCGGTGGCTACGACCAATTATATACCAAAAATTTCGCTGGAAACATGTATCGGATGCGGAAAATGCGCCAAGGTCTGCCCGATTCTTGCCATTGCCATAGAAGAGGCAAAGGAAAGTCCCAACGGGGCCAGAACAAAAAAGCATGCGGTGGTAAACACGGAAATCTGCCTGGGCTGCGGCGTCTGTGCAAGAAACTGCCCGGTTAAGGCGATTGAGCTGGAACGCCGCCCGGTACAGGTAATTACCCCTGTCAACAGCACTCACCGTTTTGTGCTGCAGGCCATTGAAAAGGGGACTTTGCAGAACCTGATATTCGACAATCAGGCATTTGCCAGCCATCGGGCCATGGCTGCTGTGTTCGGGGTGATTCTGAAGTTGCCGCCGATGAAACAGGCTCTGGCCAGCAGGCAGTTTAAGTCTGTTTATCTGGACAGGCTGTTATCCATGCAGAAAAAATACGATAGAAAGTGAGCGTTGCAAAAGGAGCCGCAGCCCGGCTCCTTTTGCGGCATCCTTTAATGAAAAAAATATATGAAAATTATAATATCTCCGGCTAAAAAAATGAATGTGGATACGGATACCGCCCCTTACCGGGAGCTGCCCGTATACTTGGAAAAAACCCGCATTCTGGCAGAATACATACAGAAACTGGATTATGTCCGATGCAAAACAATATGGAAATGCAGTGACAAGCTGGCCAGGCTGAATTATCAGCGGTTTCAGGAGATGGATCTGCACAGCTTACTGACTCCGGCGGTACTTTCCTATGAGGGAATCCAGTATCAGCATCTTTCTCCCAGGGTCATGGAGGAGGCTTCACTGGAATATTTGCAGAACCATCTGAGAATTTTGTCAGGCTTTTATGGGATCTTAAAGCCGTTTGACGGCGTGGCGCCGTATCGGCTGGAGATGCAGGCAAAGCTTGGAGGCCCAAAGATTGATTCCCTGTATGATTTCTGGGGAGACACATTGGCAGAGCATCTGTGCTCGGAGGATTCCCTGATACTGAATCTGGCATCAAAGGAGTACAGCAGATGTATTTCCCGTCACCTGGAAGACAGAGGAAATATAGACTTTGTCACCTGCGTATTCGGAGAACTGATAAATGGAAGGGTTGTGGAAAAGGGAACTCCTGCCAAGATGGCGAGGGGAGAGATGGCGCGTTTTCTGGCAGAGCATCAGGCAGAGAGCCTGGAAAACGTAAAGCAGTTCCGGGGGCTTGGCTATCGGTTTTCCAAGGAGCGATCGGATGAGAAAACCTGTGTATTTATCAAAGAAAAGGGGAATGAGTGATGAGTGAAATGAAGCTGTCGTTTCGCTATGCGGAAAAAAGAGATGTGCCGTTAATTCTGGAACTGATTAGGGAACTGGCCGGCTATGAGAAGCTGGAAGAGGAGGTAGTGGCAACAGAGGAAATACTGGAGGAGTGGCTGTTTGAGAAGAAGCGGGCAGAGGTGATTTTTCCCATGGCGGACGGCGTGGCGCTTGGTTATGCTCTGTTCTTCCATAATTTTTCTACTTTTCTCGGACGCGCGGGAATTTATCTGGAGGATCTGTATATCCGGCCGGAGTATCGGGGAAACGGGTATGGAAAAGCGATGATTCAGAAGCTGGCGCAGATTGCGGTGGAGAGGGGCTGCGGGAGACTGGAATGGAGCTGCCTGGACTGGAATCAGCCAAGTATTGATTTCTATCTGTCCATTGGCGCGGAGCCGATGAAGGGATGGACCGTCTATCGGCTGGCCGGGGAGACACTTAAGGCGGCGGCGCGGTCATAGACAGGAGAAAAGATGATACACAGGAAAAGACTATTACAATTTTATATTGAACAATATGCCGGGGCAGCCAGGAAAAAGCCCCGGAGGCCGCCGAAATATGCGGGGATGGAGAAAAGGATAGAGGCTCTTCAAAGAACGCTGAAAAATGCAAAGCCTGCCCGTGTCAATATCCGGAATCTGGAGGAGCTGCACAGGCAGGTGAAAAATGCGGCAGGCTTTGGGTTTCGGAAAAATCAGGAAAATATTATTCGGCTGGTGAATGAGGAGTTTCTGCCAAAGCTGATGCAGCTGGATATCAGTGTGCTTTTAGAGGAACAAAAGAATGGGGTGAACGGAGAATTTCTCGCATATCTGAGACGTGCCATGCCGGGGCGTATCTGCCAGGAAACATTATTTACCCTGTACCCCCGGTTCCGCCAGCACAAGGTAAAGAATAAAATTCTGGAACTGGTTCCTATGCGTCCGGAGATGGAATTTTCAGAGGTTCGGGAAATGCGCCGGCGATTTATTCTGCATATCGGCCCTACCAACAGCGGCAAGACCTTTCAGTCGTTAGAGCGGCTTAAGCTGGCAGAGCGGGGCGTGTATCTGGGGCCTTTGCGTCTGCTGGCGCTGGAGGTTTATGAGCAGATGAAAAAGAGCGGCGTGCCCTGCGCCATGCGCACCGGACAGGAGTGCATTGAAGAAGAGGACAGCAGGGTGACGGCTTCCACTATTGAGATGGCGGATTTTGATGAGGACTATGACATTGCGGTTATTGACGAGGCGCAGATGGTTACGGACCCGGACAGAGGTCATTCCTGGACAAAGGCGATCCTGGGACTCCGTGCGGGAGAAATTCATATCTGTATGAGCCCTGCAGCGGAGCAGGCGGTGATTCATCTGATAGAGCTTTGCGGGGATGATTATGAGATTCAAAGATACATCCGTAAAACAGAGCTGATCTGTGAGGAGGAGCCTTTCAGATTCCCGGAGGATGTGAAACAGGGAGACGCCCTGATTGTATTTTCCAAGAAATCCGTTCTGGATGTGGCGGGCAGACTGGAGGAACAGAGGGTGGATGCCAG
The DNA here is from genome assembly GCA_009774155.1 of Lachnospiraceae bacterium. Classification (GTDB taxonomy): domain Bacteria; phylum Bacillota; class Clostridia; order Lachnospirales; family Lachnospiraceae; genus Hominiventricola. The sequence goes on along the minus strand of VSNE01000217.1, from coordinate 445 downwards.
CGTAATCTACGGAAGTCTTCCTCCGGAGATCCGCCGCCGCCAGATGCGGCAGTTCAACAGCGGAAGGACAAAGGTAGTCGTGGCCACGGATGCCATTGGAATGGGACTGAATCTGCCGGTCCGCAGAATCGTATTTCTGCAGGCGGACAAATACGATGGAGTCAGCAGACGTCCGCTGCTTGTATCGGAGATTAAGCAGATTGCCGGACGGGCCGGACGGTTCGGCATCTACAATTCCGGTTATGTAAATGCCATGGGGAAAGAAGAGCTGGAATATATCCGGGAGAGGTATGAGGCGCAGGAGGAGCCGGTTACGCAGGTGAACCTTGGGTTTCCTCAGATTCTTCTGGATATCGATGCGCCTCTTGACGAGCTTTTAAAAATCTGGCACGATGTAACGCCGTCCGAGCCGTTTGTCAAGGAGAATATTGATGAGGCGCTCTAT
>VSNE01000216.1 GCA_009774155.1 Lachnospiraceae bacterium | reverse complement strand
AGGGCTATTTAAAGAAGAAAAAAATGTTGAAAAAATTCGTAATACATATGATGAAATAATTAGCGAATTGCTCAATGAACGCGAAGAAGCTGTACGAATTGCACAGGCTTATAAATCTGAATTAGAAAAAGTTGTTATTAGTGATGAAGATATTCAGCATTTACATAATACAGTGTCAAGGATATTAGAAATTATCAAAAAATCTCAAATATCTTCAGCGGAGTTAGTTGGTGAAGAAGCAGTAGAGTCAGTAAAATCACAAGTAGAATCTTATGAGCAGATTAAAGAATTGATAAGCGTTGATACTTTAAAAACAATGCAGCTTATAGGTTTTAATTATAAATCTGCAATAGGTGAGCCTTTAACACTCATGTTAAAGAATTTTATTTTATCAAAAGTTACAGAACCCGATTCATTGAAAGCATTTGAAAAGGTTGTTACTCCAGAAATGGTTGAGATTTTAAAAGACGATACAGCTTACGAAAATTTCAAGAAAATAATGGGAGTGTAAACCAGATGTTGTCAGAACAAAACCGAGAGAAAATCGTAATATTTTGATCTTCTCTCGGTTTTTACTTGCACCCTGTTTGTCAGCGTTGATGATAAGTTGGTTTCTATACTTCCTTATCACTGTAAACATCAAGGTTTCCGGGGGTTTTAATTGCTGTGATAAACTTTTTTATCCCAGCCGGCCAGCACTTGTTTCACAGGTTATTTACAAAGCGGTTTCCGGGCTGGTATAATAGATAAAAAGACTTAGAAGATTCAGAAAGGGACAGGAAGGATATGGAGGATGTAAAGAAAAGCATTTGGATGATCAGATGGATGGCGCTTCTTCTGTGCTGCATTGGGCTGTTCTATGCGAAATCTGCCGCAGTATATGCGGGAAATCTGACCGGAGTTGCCAATCTCCATCAGAAGGATGCAAAAACGAACAGTTTTAAGGTGGAGTGGAATAAGGATGTCAATGCCGAGGCATATGAGTTTCAGTATTCTGCAGACGGGAGCAGCTGGTCAAAGGGGACTATGGTATACAACGTTTACCACAGCGTATACGGATTAAACAGCGGCCGGTCCTATTATGTCCGAATGAGGAGCTGCGCAGGAAGAAAGCTTGGAACATATACCGTCTTTTCCGCATGGACGGCTCCTCTGGAAGTGATTACGGCTCCGGAAAGGGTCAAATCAGAGGATATAAAGCAGACTGACGGAACTGCCAAAACAATTACCGTAAGCTGGAAGCCTGCGGAGGGCGCCTCCTTTTATGAGGTTATGTATGAGAAAAACGGGAGCTGGTTCAGCGCAGGCACCACCACATCTTCAGGCTATACTATCAAAGGGCTGGAAACAGACACGCTTTATTATATAAGTGTAAAGGCAGTGCGCAGATCCCGCACAGGGTTTGAAAGCGGATATTATTACAGCGGCGGGCACAGATGCTATACAACCGCTCCGAAGGTGACAGGATGCACACTCAAATCCTGGGACACGGCAACGAACAATATTATGCTGAAATGGGATTCTGTTACAAAATACGGGAACGGCTATGAAGTCCGTATTTATAACCTTTCGGGGAAGAAAATCAAGAGCTTTAAAACAGCATACCGTTCCAAGGATTTTAAACTTTCTTCTGTAAAGAACAAAGGATTTACTTTCCAGGTCCGCGCCTATAAGGATATTGACGGAAAAAGCATCTATGGTCCATGGTCCGGCAAAAAAGTGGTTATTCCCCAGCCCAGGGTAATACTGAAGAAAAAGGGAAACAGTCAGATGCAGCTAAGCTGGAAAAAGGTGAGCGGAGCATCCAGCTATACCATTTACCGCAGTACGAGTTCTTACAGAGGGTTTGAAAAGGTGAAAACCGTAAAGACAACCAAATATTTGGATAAAGGCCTGGAGAGGGCGAAAACCTACTATTATTATGTGGTTGCCAACAAAGTAAAGGTAAAAGGCAAGCCTTACAATTCTACAAAAGCAGAGAGGCGTGAAATTGCCTATCTTTCCTATTCAGGCAAGACGAACTATATCTGGCAGTAGGCCGAAACGATAAATATCCCTTGGAGCAGCAGACAGAAGCTGCCCAGGGGATATTTTGCAAAAGAGGGGTTATCGATCCATTATAGTAGCTGCCAATGCAACTGCCAGAGGCAGCAGACAGGCATAAATACTTTTAATTCCCCATCTTTGTATACAGAACCAGCAGTAGACCACGCCGATATGAAAGCAGATAAGCGTTCCGCCGTAGAAGCGGAAGCGTCTCAGATGCTGTTCTTCCCGGCTGTGGATATATTCAGCCAGCCCTGAAAAGCACTGCCGCAGGTTGTTGGTCGAAAAGATGGTTGCGCTGTTGAATCCGGCGGCCTGGGTGTATGCAAGCCACTGGACCGCGGTTGCGAAAAACATAGGGTAAAGGGCCAGCACAGGTTCGGTTCCGGCGGGGATGCACGCCAGCAGCAGGCAGGCGGCTCCGTCAATCAGAATAGAAATATACCGGAAGTCTGTCTTTTTAAAATATTTCGGCGCCAGTGTGGCGAAAAGGATGCCTGCGATATAGCAGAGCGTTCCGCCAAGGCGAATCATAAAAGAGGATACAGAACCATCCAGGCCTGCAATGGTCAGATAGATAAGATTGGAGGTTTCGGAAGAGCCGAATGTCTCATTTCTTGTGAGGAGGGCATAGACACCCAGAAAGCCGCCGACTATGGCCATTGCATGATGGGCCGCGGTCTCGGTCTGTTGTTTTGCATTCATATGTAAATCCTTCTTTCTTATTCGATGCCAGTATAGCACAAAGCGGAAAAAATCTCAAACGCAGAAAAAGATGCCGCAAAGGGCATCCTTTTCTGCTCTATTCTACAAACTCAAATATAAGGAAATCGGCAAATTTTAAATCTCAAAAAGCAGATCACCATAGGAAGGCATAGGCCATACCTCCTTGTCTACCAGCATCTCCAGCTTATCAATCGGACGGCGGAGAGCCTCCATGGCAGGAAGGACAAAGCTGTGATAATAATGGGCTTTTGTTTTATTGTCCGCAATACCGGCTGCCTCCCTGGAGACCTCCTGTAAAATCTTAACGGCTCCGCTTGCTTCATCCAGCAGAGAACTGATGTCGCTTAACAGTTCCTTCTGTACGGAAGAGGAGACGTTAATTGTATTCATGGACTGGATGATACCGGACAATGTGCCGGTGTATCCGATGACTGCCGGAATAATCTGTTTTACAGCCATATCAATCATAGTGAGAGCCTCAATATTGACTGCCTTATTATAGGTTTCATATTTAATCTCCGCACGGGAGTGGAGCTCTGATTCGCTGAAAACGCGGAAGCGCTCAAACATCCGGATGGATTTGTCTGTGACCAAAGCAGGAATCGCGTCGATCATGGAGCCGAGATTCGGAAGTCCTCTGCGTTCTGCTTCCGCTACCCATTCGTCGGAATAACCATTGCCGCCGAAGATGATTTTACGGTGCTCCGCAAAATATTGGATGATCAGGTCATGCAGCGCGGTATCAAAATCCTCCGCCTCTTCCAGAATATCGCAGGCATCCGCGAATGCTTCTGCAGCGATGGTATTGATAACAACCGTGGACGGCGCGATGGAATCACGGGAACCAACCATACGGAATTCAAATTTATTATTTGTAAAGGCAAACGGCGATGTCCGGTTGCGGTCTGTGGCATCCTTTCTTACGTCAGGAAGAGTCCGGACCCCGGTATGGAGGATTCCGCCTTTTAAGCTGTGAGTGGCGCTGCCGGTGCTTAAAAGCTGATCCAGCAGGTCGTCCAGTTGTTCGCCAAGGAACACGGAAATAATGGCGGGCGGAGCCTCGTGCGCGCCCAGACGGTGATCGTTCCCTACATTGGCGGCGGATTCCCGAAGCAGATCTGCATGAGTATCCACAGCCTTCAGAATACATGCCAGAATCAGCAGGAACTGTTTGTTCTCGTGGGGCTTTTTGCCCGGGTCCAGCAGATTGATGCCGTCATCGGTGGTCAAAGACCAGTTGTTATGCTTGCCGGAACCGTTCACTCCTGCAAATGGTTTTTCATGAAGAAGGCAGACCAGTCCCTGCTGGCTTGCCACACGCTTCAAAGTCTGCATCATAATCTGGTTATGATCCGCCGCCAGATTGGCTTCCGCGTAGATGGGAGCCAGCTCGTGCTGGGCCGGAGCCACCTCGTTGTGCTGTGTCTTGGCCGGAACACCCATCTTCCAGAGCTCTTCGTTGACCTGATGCATATAGCCGGCGACTCTCTGGCGGATCGTCCCGAAATAATGGTCGTCCAGCTCCTGGCCCTTCGGAGGCATGGCCCCGAACAGAGTGCGGCCCGTATAAATCAGATCCTTCCTCTGTAAATATTTTTCCCGATCAATCAGAAAATACTCCTGCTCCGCACCGATAGAGGGAATGACCTTCTGAGAGGCGGTGTTGCCGAACAGACGCAGGATGCGCAGAGCCTGCGTCTGTACGGCTTCCATGGAACGCAGAAGCGGTGTTTTCTGATCCAGGGCCTCCCCGGTGAAGGAGCAGAATGCAGTCGGGATGCACAGGATTGCCCCGGCGGCATCCTCGCGGACAAATGCGGGAGAAGTGCAGTCCCATGTGGTATAGCCCCTTGCCTCGAAGGTGGCGCGAAGCCCTCCGGAGGGGAAGGAGGATGCATCCGGTTCTCCCTTGATCAGATCCTTGCCGGAGAATTCCATCATGACAGAACCGTCCTCTCTGGGAGGAGTAAGGAAGGAATCATGCTTTTCGGCGGTGAATCCGGTCAATGGCTGGAACCAGTGTGTATAGTGGGTGGCGCCTTTTTCAATGGCCCATTTTTTAATGGCAGCCGCAACTACATCTGCAATGGCAGGGTCCAGTTCTTTCCTGCCCTCGATAGTTTTCCGGAGTTCATAATAGACGCTCTTTGGAAGATACTGCCGCATGGCTTTATCGTTAAACACATTAATTCCAAAGATATCCATGATGGAATGGTTATTTTCCATAGATATTTCCTTTCTTTGAACACTTATCAAAATTATTTTAAGGATAAGATACAATATTCGGAAGAAAAGTACAATAGAAAATACAAAAAGTTTCTCATTGTATTCTATGTAAAAATTCCCTATAATATATGTATGACAT
>VSNE01000215.1 GCA_009774155.1 Lachnospiraceae bacterium | reverse complement strand
AATATAGCTGAGTAGTTAAAAATTAGTCTGGGGACAGCAGCGGGACTGGAGGCTTCCATTCTCGCTGTTGTCGTTCAAAAATAAAGTTTTACCGGAATGATTTGCTGAGGTGATTAGAAAATGAATATTATAAATTTATTGAATGCTCTGCCGGGGGCGGTTGCGCAGGGTTTAATCTGGGGAATTATGGCAATTGGTGTCTATATCACCTTCCGTATTTTGGATATTGCGGATTTAACTGTGGACGGTACTCTTTGTACCGGAGGCGCGGTCTGTATTATGATGATGCAGAGCGGACAAAATGTGTGGGTGGCTCTGACGGCGGCATTGGCAGCCGGTATGCTTGCAGGAATGGCAACCGGCATTTTACATACGTTTATGGGAATTCCGGCAATTTTGTCGGGTATTTTGACGCAGCTTGGGCTGTATTCTGTGAATCTGAAAATTATGGGAAAGGCGAATCAGGCGATCAATGTGGATAAATTTGATCTTCTGGTTTCTCTTCGTTATATCAAGGGAGTGCCTTTCTATAAAAATACAATTTTACTTGTGGCTGTCATTATTTTTATACTGATTGCGGTTCTGTACTGGTTTTTCGGAACACAGCTTGGATGTTCCCTGCGGGCTACCGGGTGCAATGACAAGATGGCGAGAGCGCAGGGAATCAATACGGATTATAACCGGGTGCTGGGGCTGATACTTTCCAATGGCCTTGTGGCATTGGCAGGCGCTCTGCTCGGACAGTACCAGGGCTTTGCGGATGTCAATATGGGCCGGGGAGCCATCGTAATCGGCCTGGCCGCTGTGATTATCGGCGAAGCGGTTTTCGGAAAAGTTTTCCGGAATTTCGGACTTAAGCTTCTTGCGGTTGCCTTTGGCTCCATTATTTATTATTTTGTGCTGCAGATTGTCATCTGGCTCGGTATTGACACAGATCTTTTAAAGCTGCTGTCCGCGGCAGTGGTGGCTATTTTCCTTGCGATTCCTAACTGGAAGAGCAAATACTTTTCAAAACCGGTGAGAAATGGAGGCAGACGGTAATGCTTGAGATTAGGAACATTTACAAGACCTTTAATCCGGGAACCGTCAATGAGAAGCAGGCGCTTAAAAATGTGAGTCTGACGCTTGCGGACGGAGATTTCGTTACTGTGATCGGCGGCAACGGGGCCGGTAAATCCACCCTGCTGAATGCGATTGCAGGCGTGTGGCCGGTGGACGAGGGAGAGATTATAATTGACGGGCAGAATGTAACAAAGCTTCCGGAGTATAAGAGGGCAGCCTTCCTTGGAAGGGTGTTCCAGGATCCGATGAACGGAACTGCGGCAACGATGGGGATCGAAGAAAATCTGGCGCTGGCGCTCCGCCGGGGGCAGAGCCGTACTTTAAGAAAAGGAATTAAGCCTAATGAGAGAGAGGCATATAAGCAGCTTTTAGCGTCACTTGGGCTTGGACTGGAGGAACGCCTGACTTCCAAGGTAGGACTTCTCTCCGGCGGACAGAGGCAGGCGCTTACCCTTCTGATGGCAACGCTGAGAAAGCCGAAGCTTCTGCTTCTGGATGAGCATACCGCGGCCCTTGATCCAAAGACCGCGGCAAAAGTGCTGGAAACGACAGATATGATTGTCAATCGCGACAAACTGACGACGCTGATGATTACCCATAATATGAAGGATGCAATTGCCCACGGCAACCGTCTGATTATGATGATGGAAGGGGATATTATTCTTGACATCTGCGGGGAGGAGAAAAAACAGCTCACCGTGGAGGATCTGCTTCATAAATTTGAGGAGGTCAGCGGAGAGGAATTTGCAAGCGACAAGGCGATATTAGGATAATGTTTACAGCTTCAGTCCCGGAGATATTTATTCCATGAGCAGGAAATATCTTCGGGCTGTATTTATGTCCGCGGGCGGCTGGCCGCAGGAAAAAATTACAGAAAGGAGAAAATTATGGAACGGAAAAATGCATGGAATACATACGGGGAGGGGGAGCTTGAAAGGCTTCAGGATATAGCAGAGCAGTATAAGCGGTTTATCTCAGAGGGCAAGACAGAGCGGGAATGCGCTGCCCTGGCCGCCGCTATGGCGGAGGAAGCGGGGTACCGTTCTTTGGATCAGGCAGTCCGGGAAGGGGCGCCCCTGCAGGCAGGAGATAAAATCTATGCGGTGCACAAGAAAAAGCTGGTTGTTTTATTTCATGTTGGATTGGAACCAATGGAAAAGGGAATGAATATCCTGGGAGCGCATATTGATTCGCCCAGACTGGATTTAAAGCAGAATCCTCTGTACGAGGACGGGGATATGGCGCTTCTGGACACTCATTATTATGGAGGCATTAAAAAATACCAGTGGGCGGCAATTCCGTTGGCCCTCCATGGGACAGTAGCCAAAAAGGACGGAAGCCTGGCGGAGCTGTCCGTCGGCGAGAGGCCGGACGATCCGGTGTGCGGTATTTCCGATTTGCTGATTCATCTCTCGGCGGAGCAGATGCAGAAAAAAGCCTCCGTAGTGGTAGAGGGAGAAAATCTGAATATTATCGCCGGCAGCCGTCCGCTGAAAACGGAGGAGGAAAAGGATAACGATACCGATACCGAAGGGAATAACGATAAGGAGAAGATTAAAAAAGCCCTTCTGGAGCTTTTGAAGGAGAATTATGGGATTGAGGAGGAGGATTTCCTGTCAGCGGAGCTGGAGGCCGTTCCGGCGGGTCCCGCCAGGGATTTCGGCCTGGACCGCAGCATGGTGATGGGGTATGGACAGGACGACCGTATCTGTGCCTTTACCTCCCTGATGGCGCAGCTTCAGGTGAAAAATCCGTCCTATACCTCCGTATGCCTTTTGACAGATAAAGAAGAAATTGGAAGTATGGGGGCCACCGGCATGCAGTCCCGTTATTTTGAAAATGCGGTGGCAGAGGTGATGAATCTGGCGGGAGATTATTCAGAGCTTAAGCTCCGCAGATGCCTGCAGAACTCCCATATGCTTTCCTCCGACGTGAGCGCGGCCTTTGATCCCAATTATGCCGGCGCTTTCGAGAAGAAAAACAGCGCCTATCTGGGAAGAGGCATGGTATTTAATAAATATACCGGTTCCAGAGGAAAATCCGGCTCCAACGATGCCGGCGCGGAATATATCGGACAGCTCCGAAGGGTGATGGACGACGCGGGAGTCTGCTGGCAGACCGCAGAGCTTGGCCGGGTGGATCAGGGAGGAGGCGGCACCATCGCCTATATCACTGCCAACTATGGAATGGATGTAATTGACAGCGGGGTGGCGCTTCTGAATATGCACAGCCCATGGGAGGTATCCAGCAAAGCGGATATTTATGAAGCGTATAAAGGGTACTGCGCATTTTTGAACGCCGTCTGGCAGCATAAATAAACAGAGAGAAAGAGAGCGATAAGAATGATACAGGAAAGGCTGCGCTTGCTGAGGGAGAGGATGAAAGAATCCGGTGTGACCGTTTATGTGATTCCCTCCTCCGATTGCCATGAATCAGAATATGTGTGCGGACATTATCGTGCAAGAGCCTATATCACGGGCTTTACCGGCTCTGCCGGAACCGCGGTTGTCACTTTGCAGGATGCGGGACTGTGGACGGACGGAAGATATTTTATACAGGCGCAGATGCAGCTTCAGGATACGGGCATTCGTCTGTTCCGGACAGGAGAGCCTGGCGTTCCCACCGTGGAAGCTTATGTGAAGGAGCATCTGGAGAAGGGAGGAAGGCTTGGCTTTGACGGAACAGTAATGGGAGCATTCCGGGCGGAGGCCCTAATGAAAGCCGCAGAGGAGAAAGAGGCGGGGGTTTTGGCTACGGAGGATTTGGTCGGAGCCATCTGGAAGGATCGGCCGGAGATTCCGGACGCGCCGGTTTTTATTCTGGAAGAGCGTTACTGCGGAGAAAGCGCCAAAAGGAAGCTGATGCGGGTGAGAGAAAAGCTGAAGGAGCTTGGAGCGGATATCCATGTGATTGCCTCCCTGTGTGATATTGCGTGGATTCTGAATATCAGAGGCGGGGATATCCCCGGGGTGCCCGTGACCCTTTCTTATTTGTGTATAACAAAGGATACCTGCGTCTGGTATGCGCGAAGCTCTGTCGTGACAGAGGAACTCCGCTCTTATTTGTCAGAAAACGAAATTCAGGTGAAGGAGTACGGGACGGTTTATCAGGATTTGTCAGAGCTTGGGCCGGGGCTGAATGTCCTGATGGATAAAAGGAAGGTCAATTACCGGCTTCTTACCAGTATTCCGCAGGGAGCAAAGCTGATAGATAAAAGCAGTCCTTCGGAGCTTATGAAGGCCGTAAAAAACGAGACAGAGCTTAAAAATCTGCGCATTGCCCATCTGAAGGAGAGCATTGCATTTACAAGGCTTATGTATTGGGTAAAGACAAATGTCAGAAAGCAGGAAATGACAGAGCTGTCAGTCTCGGAATATTTGAATGAACGCAGGAAGGAGCAGGAGCATTATCTGGGAGAGAGCTTCTCCCCGATCTGCGCTTACGGGCCGAATGCGGCTATTGTACACTATTCGGCGGACAGAGAGAGCAATGCGGCGGTAGAGGCAAAGGGCTTTCTCTTAGTGGATGCAGGCGGACATTATCTGGAGGGCACTACCGATACAACCCGCACCTTCGTTCTTGGAGAGCTGACAGAGGAGCAGAAGCGGATGTTCACGGCTGTGTGCAGGGCAAACCTGAATCTTGCCAACGCCCGGTTTTTGTACGGCTGTACCGGATATACGCTGGATGTGCTGTGCAGGGAGCCGCTGTGGCAGCTTGGGATGGATTATAAGCATGGAACCGGACATGGAGTAGGCTATCTTCTGAATGTGCATGAGGGACCGAATGCATTCCGGTGGAAGGCGCCGGAGGGCGAAAAGCCTGCGGTGCTGGAAGCGGGAATGGTGACAACCGACGAACCTGGGATCTATGTGGAAGGAGAATATGGTATCCGTACGGAAAATGAGCTGGTCTGTGTGAAAGGAACAGAGAACGAGTACGGCCAGTTTATGGAATTTGAGATTGTTACGCTGGTTCCCATCGATCTGGACGGGATTGTGCAGGAGGAAATGACCTTGACAGAGAGGAAATATTTAAACGATTATCACCAAAAAGTATATAATACGCTGTCATCT
>VSNE01000214.1 GCA_009774155.1 Lachnospiraceae bacterium | reverse complement strand
TTTCCCGGCTCATGTGACAGCCAAAGGCGCCGGCTGACAGTCCGGCGCCTTTTTTTCATTGTATAGAAATTACGGTCCGGCCGGGGTTCTGTATGGATTTATAAGGTTTTTCTAAAAAAATGTTGAAAAAAGGAGAAAGTGCGATTATAATAATTTAGTACCATTTTGGCAGACATGTGTCCGCCTAATAAGAACAATGGAGGAGAATGATTATGAAAAAGAAAATGATTTCTTTGATGCTCTGCACGGTCATGACGGCAGCTATGGTGGCCGGCTGCGGAAACGGCGGCAGTACGGCTGCGGATAACAGCGCTCCGTCCGAGTCCGGAGATTCCGCGGATTCTGCAGAGGCAGCAAAGACCCCGGCAGGAGATAATGTGATTAAGGTCGGCGTATTCGAGCCGCAGACCGGTGAAAACGGCGGCGGCGGACTGCAGGAGGTATATGGTATCCGTTATGCAAATGAAGAGCGTCCAACGGTTACGGTTGGCGGAACCGAATACACCATTCAGCTTGTGGAGGCGGATAATAAATCCGATAAGACGGAGGCCGTTACCGCAGCTCAGAAGCTGGTATCGGAAGGCGTCGTGGGCGTGCTTGGCTCTTACGGCTCCGGCGTATCCATCGCGGCAGGAGAGATTTTTAAGGAGGCGCAGATTCCGGCTATCGGATGCTCCTGTACAAATCCGCAGGTAACAGAGGGAAATGATTATTATTTCCGTGTATGCTTCCTTGATCCGTTCCAGGGAACCGTTATGGCAAATTTTGCCAAGGAGGAAGGGGCGCAGAAAGCGGCAGTAATCACACAGCTCGGAGATGATTACTCCTCAGGCCTTGGCGCATTTTTCAAAAATTCCTTCACTTCCTTTGGCGAAGTGGTTGCGGAAGAACAGTTCCAGACCAATCAGACAGATTTCAAGGCAAGCCTGACAAATATCAAGAATGCGAATCCGGACGTTATTTTTGCTCCGTCCTCTATTGCAACTGCTCCGCTGATTATCAAACAGGCCCGTGAGCTTGGAATTACCTGTCCGATCATGGCCGGCGATACATGGGAGAACGCGACGATTATTGAGAACGTGGGCGAGTATACGCAGGATATCTATTTATCCACCTTCTTTGACGAGGACGGTGTGGATGAGGCCGGCGCGGCATTTATCGCCGGATTTAAGGAGTACTTAACCGCTAATGGACAAAGCGATATTATTCCGGCAGTATCCGCTCTGGGATATGATGCATACAACACTCTGATTGATGCTATCGAGGCGGCTGATTCTGTAGAGACTGCAGCAATCCGCGATGCGATGACAACGATTCAGACCACTGGAGTAACAGGAGCCATTTCCTTTGACGAAAATGGCGATGCAAACAAAGATATGGCATTCATCAAGACAGTTGAGGATGGCGGGTTTAAGTTCCTGAAAACGGTTACTGTAGAATAAAGGCATTTTAACAGGGCAGGGAAGGACTTGCGATTCCCTGTCCTTATATTATTTAGAAGGAAAAGGAAAACTCATGAGTTTAAGTGTATTTTTTCAGCATTGCCTGACCGGTATTTCTCTGGGAGGGGCATACGCGCTGATTGCCATCGGTTACACCATGGTGTATGGTATTTTACGTTTAATCAATTTTGCGCACGGCGATATCTTCATGGTAGCCGGTTACTTCATGATTTTTGCCACCGCAACCTTTGGATGGCTGGCCGGTATCCCTATAATGCTGATCTGCACCGTAGTTCTCGGTGTGGTCATTGAACGGGCGGCCTATAAACCAATCCGTACCGCGCCGAGGATGTCGGTTATGATATCTGCTATTGGCGTATCTTATCTGTTACAGAATTTAACAACTTATTTATTTACCGCGCTTCCGAGACCTTATCCGGAAATTCCGGTTCTGAAAAGGATCTTCCAGATAGGCTCCGTATCTGCATCCCTGGTGACCTTTTTGACCCCTGTGCTTACAGTGGCTCTGGTCATTCTGCTGGTCTATATTACGAACCATACGAAGATAGGCATGGCCATGCGCGCTGTGTCCAGGGATTTTGAAACCTCCCGTCTGATGGGAATCCGAATCAACCAGGTTATCAGTATTACTTTTGTAATCGGTTCCTTCCTGGCAGGCGTGGGCTCTCTTTTATATTTTACAGACCGTATGTCGGTCACTCCGTTCTCCGGAACCCTGCCGGGACTTAAATGCTTTGTGGCAGCCGTTATCGGAGGAATTGGAAGCGTCCCCGGAGCAGTGGTGGGAGGATTTGTCATCGGCATCTGCGAGACCTTTTTGATTGCCCTTGGTTATTCCACTTTCAGCGACGCTTTTACCTTTATTCTGTTGATTATTATGCTTCTGTTCAGACCGACGGGATTGTTCGGCGAAAAAATGATTGATAAGGTGTGATGAATATGAAAAAAACAACAAAATATATCTGTACTCTCATCGCAGCCGCAGCATTTATCCTCCTGTTGGTTTTCCTTGAGAGCAATAAAAATACATACGGCATGGCTGTGACGGTGCTCCAGAAGGGCTTTATTCTGGCAGTGGTGGCAGTTTCCATGAATCTGCTGAATGGATTTACCGGGCTGTTTTCCCTGGGACAGGCAGGCTTTATGGCGCTTGGCGCTTATACCTATGCGATCTTTACGATCCCTCTGGAATCCCGCGCGAGCGTATACTATATCTCCGGTATGAATCCGGTTCTTGCGGGGATTGAGCTTCCGATGCTGGCCGCCCTGCTTGCAGGAGGGCTGGTAGCGGCTCTTTTTGCCGCGGTGATCGGATTTCCGGTGCTCAGGCTGAAAAGTGATTATCTTGCGATTGCGACCCTTGGATTTTCTGAGATTATCCGTGCACTGATTGCAAGCCCTCAGATGGATACGGTTACCAACGGCTCCTATGGGCTGAAAAGCATCCCGGCCGCCAGCATCTATGTGGTTATCGGGCTGTGCATTGTCTGCATCGGCATCATGGCGCTGCTCATTAACTCTTCTTACGGACGTGCGTTCAAGGCGATCCGTGAAGATGAGATTGCAGCCGAGGCTATGGGAATTAATCTTTTAAAACATAAAGAACTGGCATTTGTTATCAGCTCTTTCTTTGCAGGCATCGGCGGCGGACTGCTGGCCATGTTTATGCGCTCCATTGATTCCAGTACCTTTAAGATTGCACTGACTTATGATATTCTTCTGATTGTGGTGATCGGCGGAATGGGAAGCATTACAGGAAGCGTGCTGTCCGCGCTTCTGGTTACCGCCAGCAAGGAATGGTGGCTCCGCTTCTTTGACGAACCGCTGACCATAGGCGGCGTAAGTATTCCGCTGTTCAGAAACGGTTTTCGTATGGTAATTTTTTCGGTTCTTCTGATGGTAGTTGTTCTGTTTTACCGCAGAGGAATCATGGGAACGAATGAATTTTCCTGGGAGGGGTTGTTTGGCCTGATACGGTCTGTCCCTCAGAGAATCGGTTCTCTGTTCCGCAGGAAGGAGGGCGCGTCCAATGAGTAAGACGATATTAAAAGCAGAGGATATTACGATGCAGTTCGGCGGCGTGGTGGCCGTGAACAACTTTTCCATGGAGGTTCATGAGGGAGAGATCGTGGCTCTGATCGGCCCGAACGGCGCGGGAAAGACTACGGCGTTTAACGTGATTACCGGAGTCTATGCGCCCACCAATGGGGCTGTATATTTTAACGGAGAGATGGTTATCTCCAATTTTCCCCAGGGAAAGATGAAGAAGATGTATGCGGGGGAAAACCACGGAAAATACACAAAGAAGCTGGAGAAAACGCCGGATCAGATTACAAGGCTCGGCGTGGCCAGAACCTTCCAGAATATCCGCCTGTTCCGGAGCCTGACCGTGTTTGAAAATGTACTGATTGCCAAGCATATGCGTTCTAAAGCGAATGTATTCAGCGCCACCTTCCGTTTAAACGGAAAGGAAGAGCAGAAGAACAGGGAAGAGACCATGAAGCTTCTGGAAATTGTGGGGCTTTCGGACTTAAAGGATGAAATTGCAGGCTCTCTTCCATACGGCAAGCAGCGTCATCTGGAGATTGCCCGCGCACTGGCCACAGAACCGAAGCTGCTTCTGCTGGATGAGCCTGCCGCAGGTATGAATCCTCAGGAGACAGATGAGCTGACAGCCTTTATCAAGCGGGTGAAGGAGCAGTTCGGCCTGACGGTCTTTATGATTGAACATCATATGGATCTGGTTATGGAAATATCCGACCGTATCTATGTGCTGGATTTCGGAAAGCCGATCGCCGCCGGCACGCCGGATGAGATCCAGAGCAACAAGCGGGTAATTGAAGCATATTTGGGGGTGCCGGAAGATGAGTAAGCACATACTGGAAGTAAAAGATTTAAGTGTATCCTACGGCGGTATCCGGGCGGTCAAAGGCATCAGCTTTGAGGTGTCCGAGGGCGAGGTAGTTACCCTGATCGGCGCCAATGGAGCCGGAAAAAGCTCCACGCTCCGTTCTATTGTGGGACTGGAAAAGCCCGCCGGCGGAAGCATTGTATTTGACGGCAGAGAGCTTACCCAGATGGGAACAGAGCAGCTTGTAACCTGCGGTATTACTCTGGTGCCGGAAGGCCGCCGGGTATTCCCGAATCTGTCGGTTCTGGAAAATTTAAAGATTGGCGCTTATCAGAGAAAGGACTCTCTGGATCAGGATATTCAGTGGATCTACGGACTCTTCCCCCGTCTGCAGGAGCGTTCCTGGCAGATGGCCGGAACCTTATCCGGAGGGGAGCAGCAGATGCTGGCCATTGGCCGGGCGCTGATGAGCCGTCCGAAGCTGATTATGATGGATGAGCCGTCCCTTGGTCTGGCTCCGATCGTGGTGCAGGGCGTGTTTGATATTATCAAAGAGATCAACAAGCAGGGAGTTACGATTCTTTTGGTAGAGCAAAATGCAAATATGGCGCTGAAGGCCGCGCATCGGGCTTATGTTATGGAAACGGGACAAATTACTTTGAGCGGCGCCGGTAAGGAGCTGGCGGAAAATGAAGATGTGAAAGCGGCTTATTTGGGAAAAGCCAAGAAATAAACACAAATGAGTTCAAAATTTATAAAATGGATATTGACTGAAAGAGGAGAGGCCGCTGCGGATTTATCTGCAGCGGCTTTGCCGCGTGCCGCCGTATATATGG
>VSNE01000213.1 GCA_009774155.1 Lachnospiraceae bacterium | reverse complement strand
ATACAACGGTTATTCTCAACCGAATGGATTATTTCATGTTCATCCCCAAATCTCCTATAAAAAGAAGCGGGGCCTACTGCAGCCCCGCTTCCGCCTTCTGATTCCTATTTTATCACATCATCAGAAAACTTACACCCTTTTCACAGGAAATTCATACTTGTATGAAATTATGAAGAGCAAAACTTTTCATTATGAAGCAGCTTGTGCTCTTTTCCCTTCAGGAAGCCATCATACAGAGACAGAATTGTCGGATTCTCATCGCACTTCTTAACAACGGACACGCCGTCTGCACGATAGATACCTTCTGTTCTGGCAGACTTTGTACGATCATTTGCCAGACGAGGCTGTCCTCCGCCCATGACACAGCCGCGGCGGCACGCCATAACCTCAATGAGATGATACTGCTTCTCACCGCTCTTTACCTGCTCCATAACCATTCTCGCATTTGCCAGTCCGCTGACTACGCAGATATTTACATCCATTCCATTATAAGGAATCGTGAATTCGCGGATAAATCCGTCCTGACGCACGCCGCATTCAGCAATGGAGTCCAGTGTAGCTGTATCGTGTCCCGGAACAAGTCTTCTGATAACCGCCTCGGTAACGCCGCCTGTAACGCCGAAAATCACACCGCCGCCGGAACCAAATCCAAACGGAATATCCGACGCTTCCGGCTCAAGCTCTGCAAAGTCAATACCTGTCGTCTTGATCATGTCAATCAGCTCGGAAGTTGTAAGAACAAAATCCGTATCCTGTTCGCCCTCGGTAAAGCTGTTCGCCCTCTTTGCCTCCATCTTCTTAGCCGTACACGGCATAACGGAAACAACGACGGTCTTCTTATTTTCTTTATTGTTCTGCGGATCGCGGAAATATTCTTTTACCACTGCCGACATCATTCCCTGCGGGGAACGGCAGGTAGATACATTATCTTCAAATTCCGGGAACTGATCGCCTACGAACTTCACCCATGCCGGACAGCAGGAGGTCAGAAGAGGCAGCTTGCCGCCATTCTGCACCCTGTTCAGGAACTCGGAGGACTCTTCCATAATCGTAAGGTCCGCACTGAAGGTCGTATCGTATACCTCATCAAAGCCCATACGGTGAAGCACGCTTACAATCTTGCCCATAACGCTCTTGCCCTTCGGAAGGCCAAACGCTTCGCCTACCGCAACACGCACTGCAGGAGCAACCTGTGCAATCACACGTACATTCGGATCGTAGAGCGCATCCCATACTTCGCCTCTGTTATGGCGAATGCTGATTGCGCCGGTCGGACAGAATACACGGCATTGTCCGCAGTTTACACACTCTGTCTCTGAAATTTCTTTATTAAATGCAGGCATAACCATAGCTTCTGAACCGCGGTGCGCAAATCCAAGCGCTCCCACTCCCTGAAGCTCGCTGCATACGCGGACGCAGTTTCCGCACAAAATACATTTGTTCGGATCTCTTACGATGGAAGGAGAGCTGAAGTCCAGCGGCATAGGCTCTTTGTAGTTTTTAAACCGCACATCCATAATGCCAAAGCGATGCGCCAGAATCTGCAGATTGCAGTCTCCGCTCTTCTCACAGGTCGTACAATCTCTGCAGTGAGCCGCCAAAAGAAGCTCAACGATCATCTTTCTGTATTTTCTAAGTTTTGCAGTATTGGTACGAATTACCATACCATCTCTTGGCTCTTCTGAACAGGAAGCAAACATTCTTCCTCTGTCATCTTCTACTGTACACAGACGGCAGGCGCCAAAAGTGGAAAGCTCTGAATGATAACACAGCGTCGGAATGTCGATGCCAGCTTTCCGAATAATAGACAGGACATTCTTTTCATCGGTAAATTCTACTTTTCTACCATCAATTGTAATTGTTCCCATATCCGTCCCTCCTAGTCTTCGATATAGATGGCATCAAATGCACAGTTATCCTTACAAGCTGAACATTTAATACAAAGCTTCGGATCAATATGATAGCACTCTTTGCGGACGCCGGTAATCGCTCCGACCGGACAATTCTTTGCACACTTGCCGCAGCCCTTGCAGTATTCCGGATTGATAACAAAGCGGCGCATAGACTGACAGACTTTCGCACGGCATTTCTTTTCCACAATATGCTCTTCATATTCCTCACGGAAGGTCTTTAAAGTACTGATAACCGGAAGCGGCGCACTCTTGCCCAGTCCGCACAGAGCCATACTGCGAATCATATTCGCAAGCTCTTCCAGACGATCCAGATCTTCCAGTTCACCCTCGCCTGCCACAATCTTCTCCAAAATCTCCAGCATACGCTTCGTACCCTCGCGGCACGGTACGCACTTACCGCAGGACTCTCTCTGCGTAAAGCTCATGAAGAAACGGGCAACCTCTACCATACAGGTATTCGTATCCATAACTACCATACCGCCGGAACCGACGATAGCATTGAATTTCTTCACGGAATCGAAATCCAGCGGCTCATCCAGATGCTTCTCTGTCAGGCATCCGCCGGACGGTCCGCCAATCTGAACTGCCTTAAAGGTAGCGCCATTTTTCAGGCCGCCGCCGATATCGAAAATGATCTCCCGAAGGGTGCTTCCCATCGGAACCTCAATCAGTCCGGTATTCTCAATGGAACCAGTCAGGGAGAAGGTCTTTGTTCCGGGGCTTCCCTCCGTACCGATAGTCCGGTACCAGTCTGCGCCCTGGAGGATAATCTTCGGAACGTTGGCATAAGTCTCCACATTATTCAGTACGGTCGGTTTCTCCCAGAGTCCCTTTTCCACAGTACGAGGCGGTTTCACACGCGGCATACCTCTGTTGCCTTCAATCGAAGCAGTCAATGCAGAGCCTTCACCGCAGACAAATGCTCCTGCTCCCCTGTTGATATGTAGACGGAAGGAAAAATCGCTTCCCAGAATATTATCTCCTAAAAGTCCTCTCTCTTCAAGCTGCGCGATTGCATGGCGCAGTCTGGTAACAGACATCGGATATTCTGCACGCACATAGATGTAGCCGTCCGTGGATTCCACCGCATAGGCTGCAATCATCATACCTTCAATCAGCTTGAAGGGATCGCCTTCCATAACGGAGCCGTCCATGAATGCTCCCGGGTCGCCCTCGTCACCGTTGCAGACCACATAGCGGACTTTTTCTTTCTGACGGGCTACCTGTTTCCATTTTCTTCCGCATGGGAATCCGCCGCCCCCGCGTCCACGAAGTCCGGAACGGTCTACTTCATCAATAACCTCTTCCCTGGTCATGTCGAACATAGCCTTGGTCAATGCCTCAAATCCGCCCGCTGCAATGTATTCATCCAAAGACTCCGCGTCCACGCGTCCGCAGTTTTCCAGAACGATTCTGGTCTGCTTTGCCATGAACGGAATGTCCTCCGGATGTTTGTATACTACATCCTTCTTAGAATACAGAAGTCTCTCAACCACTTCGCTTCCAAGAACCGTATTTTCAAAGATTTCCTGACAGTCTTCTATCTGAACCTTTACATACTGGATGACTTCGTCACCCTTCTGAATACGTACCAAAGGCCCTAACTCACAGAAGCCCTGGCATCCGGTTTTCTTTACGCCCACATGCTCTCCTTCATCATGCGGAGCAAAATCCAGTACCACACCCGGCGTATTTTTGGTCAGTTCCCGAAACTCTTCGTAAATCTTTGCAGAACCTGTTGCAATACAGCCTGTACCGGAACAGACAAGAATCCTACAGTTATAAGCCTCAATCTGTTCTTTAGCCGCTGCACGCACCTGTAATAATTCTTCTTTATTATTAATCATCAGCCCTTACCTCTCAATTCTTCAATTACTGCAAGTGCCTTTTCCGGTGTCATGGAAGGATGTACCTCCTCATTCACCATCATTGTCGGCGCAAGTCCGCATGCGCCAAGACAGGATACTGTTTCTACCGTGAACATCATATCATCTGTCGTGTGTTTCTTCTTGCTAAGCCCCAGTTCCTTCCAAAGCGCCTCCAATACCGGAGTGGATTTCCGTACATGGCAGGCCGTGCCGTCACATACTTTAATCACATATTTTCCTTTTGCTTCAAAGGAAAAATTCTCATAGAAGGTTGCCACACTGTACGCTTTTGCCTCCGTGATTCCGATTTCCTTTGCCACATAAGTCAGCAGCTCTCCCGGCAGATAACGGTATTCCGCCTGAATATCCTGCATAATTGGGATTAATGAGCCGGCCTTCCGTCCATAATGCTCAATAATCTCGTCTGTCTTACGATAATAAGACTGATCCAGCATTCTTTTTTCCTCCTTGCCTCCATTTGTGCATTTCGCACAGTTCGTTGAAATAATTTTATCATTTCTGGTCAATATACACAATATACAATTTAGACAGAATTCCCGTTCCTTTTTTGACATATCCAACAGTTACAATTTTTCAAAAAAAGACCGCACCGGAATCTGCCCCGATACGGTCCTCTGCTACACTTCAAATTTATAGCCCATCCCCCAGATAGTCTTAATCAGCTCCCCTTTTTCTCCCAGCTTGTTCCTCAGCTTTTTCACATGTGTGTCTATTGTCCTTGCATCCCCGAAATAATCATAATTCCAGACATTATTCAATATCTTTTCACGGGAAAGAGCAATTCCCTGATTCTCCATAAAATAAGTAAGAAGCTCAAATTCCTTGTAGCTGAGCTCCACGTCCTCACCATGAATCCGCACCTGATGCGCCGCTTTATTCAGTTCAATGCCCCCGGCAGATATTACATCCTCGCTGACCAGAAGATTCGTTCTGCGCAGGATTGCCTCCACACGGGCTACCAGAATCTTCGGGCTGAAAGGCTTTGTAATGTATTCGTCCACGCCAAGCTCAAAGCCCTGCAGCTCATCCCGTTCATCCCCCTTTGCCGTCAGCATAATAATCGGCGTCTTGGAATAGCTGCGGATTTCCCGGCAGGCCTGCCATCCGTCCATCTTCGGCATCATCACATCCAGAATCACCAGCGCAATATCCTTCTGCTCAAAAAACACATCCACCGCCTCTTCCCCGTTTGCGGCTTCCAAAACCTCATAATTTTGTTTTACAAGAAAGTCCCGCACCAGCTTCCGCATACGGCTTTCATCATCCACCACCAATATTTTCAGCCTGTCCATCCGAAATCAAAACTCCTGTCTATATATTTAAAATCTATTGTATCAGAGGATTAAGTCTATTT